>AEPR01000501.1 GCA_000195205.2 Oxalobacteraceae bacterium IMCC9480
CCTTCGACAAGCTCAGGCCGAACGGTTTCTTGTAGATTGTTCGCCCTCGACAAGCTCAGCCCGAACGGTATGTGGAAATAATTAAAGACGGAGACAACGCCATGAAACCACCAGCACCATGCCCCTGCGGCGGCCCCGATTACACCACCTGCTGCGGCCCCATCCTGTCCGGCACGCCAGCCGCCAGCGCCGAGCAACTGATGCGCTCGCGCTACACCGCCTACACCCGCAACAACGACGCCTACATCACCGCGACGTGGGCCGCCAGCACGCGTCCCGCACCGGTCGCCGTCGCCGATGACAGCACCAAATGGCTGGGCCTCGACATCCGCCACAGCAGCACCGATCGCGACAGCGCCATTGTCGAATTTATCGCCCGCTACAAAATCAACGGCCGCGCCCAACGCTTGCACGAAGTCAGTCGCTTCGTGCGCGAGCAGGGTTGCTGGTTTTATTTGGATGGCAGTTTTCCGGAAAGTACCCGCGCATCATGATCCTCGAATCAAAACTCAATCCCCGCGCCGATGATTTCAAGGCCAATGCTGCCGCGATCCAGGCCGTCGTCGATGACCTCCGCCGCACCGTCGAAAAGATTGCCCTCGGCGGCAGCGATGACGCCCGCGCCAAGCATGTCGGCCGTGGCAAATTGCTGCCGCGCGACCGCGTGATGATGCTGCTAGATCCCGGCACGCCCTTCCTCGAATTCTCGCAACTGGCCGCGCACAATGTCTACGACAACGTCGCGCCGTCAGCCGGCATCATCACCGGTATCGGCCGCGTGTCGGGTCTCGAATGCGTGATCGTCTGCAACGACGCCACCGTCAAGGGCGGCACCTATTACCCGCTGACCGTCAAGAAGCACTTGCGCGCGCAAGAGGTGGCCGACCAGAACAACCTGCCGTGCATTTATCTGGTCGACAGCGGCGGTGCCAACCTGCCGAACCAGGATGACGTCTTCCCCGACCGCGACCATTTCGGCCGCATCTTTTTTAATCAGGCCACGCTGTCGGCCAAGGGCATTCCGCAAGTCGCCGTGGTCATGGGTTCCTGCACCGCCGGCGGTGCCTACGTGCCGGCGATGAGCGATGAATCGATCATCGTCAAGAACCAGGGCACGATTTTCCTGGGTGGCCCGCCGCTGGTGAAAGCCGCCACCGGCGAAGTCGTCAGTGCCGAAGATCTTGGCGGTGGCGACGTCCATACGCGCCTGTCAGGCGTGGTCGATCACCTCGCACAGAACGACCTGCACGCGCTGTCGCTGGCACGCACCATCGTGTCCAACCTGAACCGCCGCAAGCCCGAGCAACTGGCCCTGCGCGCCAGCGTCGAGCCCAAGTATCCAGCCGAAGAATTGTATGGCGTCATCCCGCTCGATACCCGCAAGCCCTTCGACATCAACGAAGTCATTGCCCGCATCGTCGATGGCAGCGAGTTCGACGAATTCAAGGCGCGCTATGGCACCACGCTGGTATGCGGTTTCGCGCATATCCACGGCATGCCGGTCGGGATCATCGCCAACAACGGCATCCTGTTTTCGGAGTCGGCATTGAAGGGCGCGCACTTCATCGAACTGTGCTGCCAGCGCAAGATCCCGCTGGTCTTTTTGCAGAACATCACCGGCTTCATGGTCGGTCGCAAATACGAAAACGAAGGCATCGCCCGCAATGGCGCAAAGATGGTCACCGCTGTCGCGACCGCTGCCGTGCCGAAGTTCACCGTCATCATCGGCGGCAGTTTTGGCGCCGGTAATTACGGCATGTGCGGCCGCGCGTTTTCGCCGCGCTTTTTGTGGATGTGGCCGAACGCGCGCATCTCGGTGATGGGTGGCGACCAGGCCGCGAGCGTGCTGGCCACCGTCAAGCGTGATGGCATCGAAGGCAAGGGCGGGGCCTGGAGCGCCGCCGAAGAAGACGCCTTCAAGCAGCCGATCCGCGACCAGTACGAACAGCAAGGCCATCCGTATTACGCGTCGGCGCGCTTGTGGGATGACGGCGTGATCGACCCGGCCGATACCCGCAAGGTGCTGGCGCTGGGTCTGAGCGCGGCGCTCAATGCGCCGATTGCCGAGACCAAGTTCGGCGTGTTCCGGATGTGATGATGAGCACCTATTCGACCCTCACTCTGCAGCACGCCGCCGGCGTCGCCACCGTCACGCTAAACCGTCCCGAGGTGCGCAATGCCTTCAACGAAACCAGCATCGCCGAACTGACTACGGTGTTCGCCGCGCTCGGCACCGATGACACGGTGCGCGCCATCGTTCTCGCTGCCGAAGGCGTGGCATTTTGCGCCGGGGCCGACCTGAACTGGATGAAGCAGATGGCCGCTTACAGCGACGCCGAGAACCTCGCCGATGCAGGACGACTCGCGATTATGTTGCGCACAATTTACTTGTGTCCCAAGCCGGTAGTGGCCAGCGTGCAGGGCGATTGCTATGCCGGTGGCATGGGGCTGGTGGCGGTGTGCGATATCGCCGTGGCCGCCGATCACGTCCAGTTCTGTTTGTCCGAAGTGAAGCTGGGTTTGATCCCTGCAACGATTTCTCCGTACGTGATCAAGGCCATGGGTGACAATGCCGCACGGCGCTACTTCCTGACCGCCGAACGTTTCGACGCAGCCGATGCATTGCGCATCGGTTTTGTTGCACAATCGGTGCCGGCGACGACGCTTGATGCGACCGTCGCCGGCATCGTCAAGGCACTGGTTTCGGCCAGTCCCGACGCGGTACGCGAAGCCAAGCGCCTGGTGCGCGACATCGCCGGCGCACCGATCACCGACGCGCTCATTGCCGATACGGCAGAGCGCATCGCGATGGTCCGCGCATCGACCCAGGGACGCGAAGGCGTCCAGTCATTTCTCGAGAAGCGCAAGCCAGCGTGGCTGGCCTGAGCGCTCTCACTACCTCACAGGATTGCATTCCATGACCTCACAGACCATCGCTTTTCAAGCGGCCACCCCGACTATCGTTGCCAGCACCTGGCCGGTCGAGGACGTGCTCGCGCTGTTCAATTTGCCGTTCAATGAACTGCTGTTCAGGGCCCAGCAAATCCATCGCGAACACTTCGATCCGACCGAAGTCGAACTGGCTACGCTGCTGTCGATCAAGACCGGCGGCTGCCCCGAAGACTGCGGATACTGCCCGCAAGCCGCGCGCTACGACACCGGCGTGACCGCACAAAAAATCCTGCCGCTGGCCACCGTGCTGGAAGCTGCACGACAAGCCAAAGCCCACGGCGCGACACGCTTTTGCATGGGTGCGGCGTGGCGCGAACCGAAGGATCGCGACCTCGAACAGGTCGAAGAAATGGTCCGCGAAGTCAAGGCGCTGGGGTTGGAAACTTGCGCCACGCTGGGCATGCTCGGCGTCGGTCAGGCTGAAAAACTCAAGGACGCCGGCCTCGACTACTACAACCACAATCTCGACACCGCACCCGAGTTCTACGGCAACGTGATCTCGACCCGCGACTACCAGCACCGCCTCGACACCCTCGGTCGCGTGCGCGGTGCCGGCATCAAGGTCTGCTGCGGCGGCATCGTTGGCATGGGCGAATCACGGCTGCAACGCGCCGGCCTGGTCGCGCAACTGGCCAACCTGACGCCGTATCCCGAATCGGTGCCGGTCAATCATCTGGTGCAGGTCGAAGGCACGCCGCTGTATGGCAGCGAAGCACTGGACCCGCTGGAATTCGTGCGCACGATTGCGGTGGCGCGGATCACGATGCCGACCGCGCGGGTGCGCCTGTCGGCCGGTCGCCGGCAAATGGGCGAAGCGGTGCAGGCGATGTGCTTTCTGGCGGGTGCGAATTCAATTTTTTATGGCGACAAATTGCTGACCACCGGCAATCCGGAAGTCGAGGAAGACCAGGCGCTGCTGGCGAAATTGGGCATGCGCACGCGGGCGACCAAGATCGAAGCCGAAGGGTGTCATTGATCGAGTAGTTGGTAGGGTGGGCACAGGGTTTCGTGCCCACG
>AEPR01000500.1 GCA_000195205.2 Oxalobacteraceae bacterium IMCC9480
CTACGGCCACAACAATCCGGTCATCAAGAAAGCCCTGATCGATTACCTGGCCACCGACGGCGTCGTGCACGGCCTCGACATGGCGACCACCGCCAAGAAACAATTCCTGCACACCTTCGAAGACCGCATCCTCAAGCCGCGCAAGATGCAGTACAAATTGCAGTTCACCGGCCCGACCGGCACGAACGCAGTGGAAGCTGCCATCAAGCTGGCCCGCAACGTGACCAAGCGCCAGAACGTGATTTCATTTACCAACGGGTTTCATGGCGTCAGTCTGGGCTCATTGTCACTGACGGGTAACCAGAAATACCGCGAAGCATCCGGCGTTACCTTATCCAATGTGCACCACGCACCGTACGCCGGCTACTTCGGCCCGGAGGTCGACACGATCGCCATGCTCGACAAGCTCATTGCCGATCCAAGTAGCGGCGTCGACCATCCTGCCGCCGTCATTGTCGAATCCGTGCAAGGCGAGGGCGGCTTGAATGTCGCCGGGCTGAACTGGCTCAAAAAGCTGGAAAAACTCTGCCGCCGCCATGACATCCTGCTCATCGTCGATGACATCCAGGCCGGCTGTGGTCGTACCGGTACCTTCTTCAGTTTCGAGCCTGCCGGCATTTCTCCGGACATCATCACGCTCTCGAAATCCTTGTCCGGCTATGGCCTGCCGTTTTCGATGGTGCTGCTCAAGCCCGAATTCGATATCTGGAAGCCCGGTCAGCACAACGGTACCTTCCGCGGCAACAACATGGCATTCGTCACTGCCGCCGCCGCGCTCGATCACTACTGGAGCGACAGCAAATTCCAGGCGGCGATCGAAAAGAAAAGCCAGACGATGACGGCTTACCTCGACAAGCTGGTCAAGAATTATCCGGCAGCCGAAATGACCCGTCGCGGTCGTGGCCTGATGCAGGGACTGGCTTTCAAGGATCCCGAGCTGGCTGACCGCATTACCACGCTGGCCTTCCAGAACGGTCTGATCATCGAGACTTCCGGTGGCAATAGCGAAGTCATCAAGTTCCTGGTGCCACTGACGATCGAGCCGGAGAATCTGCTGGCAGGTCTGGATATCCTCGAGCAAGCGATGGCCGATACGGTCAATCAGCTCAGTACCACCGATGCCGAAGAAAGCCAGGTGACCGCATGATAGTCCGCCGCCTGCAAGACATCCTCCATACCGAGCGCGATATCGTCACCGACACCTGGGCCAGCCGCCGCCTGCTGCTGCGCGAAGATGGGATGGGATTCTCGATGCACGAGACCACCATTTTCGCCGGCACCCAGACCCACATCTGGTACAAAAATCATTTTGAGGCTGTGTACTGCGTCGAAGGCTCCGGCGAAGTCGAGCTGATTCCTTCCGGAGAAATCTTCCGCATCGAACCCGGCACGATGTACGCCCTCAACAAGAATGACCAGCATTGGCTGCGTGCCGATGCCGGTGGCGACATGCGTGTCGTCTGTTCCTTCAATCCACCACTGGTCGGTACGGAAGTCCATGATGCCGACGGCGTCTATGCCGTCGCTGCGGACACCGCCGCCAAATAAGAGAAAGGGTTCCCATGCTGTTATCCCAAGACGCTTACAAAAGCCGTGCCCAGAGCACCGCCGCCATCCTGAAACGCAATGAACCGGTCGTCTACGACGAGCTCACGACCAGCAGCGCCCCGGCACTCAATGCCGCGCAGCGCGATGTCTACCGCGAGAATGGTTTTTTGATGCTGCCCGACCTGTTTTCAGCCGACGAAGTCACCGGCCTGTATGACGAAATGCAGCAGATGCGCGGCGACTTTACCGCCACCGGCCGCGCCGAAGTCATCGCCGAACCGGGCAGTGGCGAAGTGCGCTCGATCTTTGATGTCCACAAGCTCAATGCGCTGTTTGCCAACCTGGTGCGCGACCCGCGCGTGCTCAATGTGGCCCGTGAGATTCTCGGCAGCGAGGTCTACATCCACCAGTCGCGCATCAACTACAAACCGGGCTTTACCGGCAAGGAGTTCTACTGGCATTCGGATTTCGAAACCTGGCATACCGAAGACGGCATGCCGGCGATGCGCGCCCTGAGCTGCTCGATTCTGCTGACCGACAACAGCGACCTCAATGGCCCGCTGATGCTGATCCCGGGTTCGCACCGGCACTTCATTTCGTGCCTTGGCGAGACCCCCGAAGACAATTACAAGAAGTCCCTGAAAAAGCAGGAAGCCGGCGTGCCCGATGATTTCCTGCTGCGCTATCTGTCGGATCTGGGCGGCATCAAGTCCTGCACCGGCAAGGCCGGATCGGTGGTCTTTTTCGACTGCAACACGATGCATGGCTCGAACGGCAACATCACGCCGTACCCGCGCAGCAATTTGTTCTTTGTCTATAACAGTGTCGAGAACCAGCTGCAGGCACCGACCGACGGACTGGCACCGCGTCCCGGCTACATCGCCGTGCGCGATGACGTCGACGCGCTCGAACCCGAACCATTCGTCCTGGCCTGATAGCAGCCCTCCGCACCGTCTCGCACGGTGCGGTCCCCCCCCATACAACATCGAAAGGCGTCGTCATGAAAACCCACATTCAACTCCCCGCTCTTGCCCTGTTTGCCCTTGCTGCACTGACCCTGAGCCTGCCCGCCAGCGCCGAAACCACGCTGGAGCGCGTCAAGCGCACCGGTGAAATCCGTGTCGCCTATGCCAACGAAGCGCCGTTTGCCTACACCACAGCCGATGGCAAGGTCACCGGCGAATCGCCGGAAATCGCCAAGATCATTTTTGCCAAGCTCGGTGTGCCCAACGTCAAGCCGGTGCTGGTGGAGTGGGGCAGTCTGATTCCGGGCCTGATGGCGGGGCGTTTCGATGTCATCGCGGCCGGCATGTACGTCACGCCGGAACGCATCAAGCAAGTCCTGTTCACCGATCCGCATTACCAGCTCGCCGACACGTTGCTGGTGGCAAAAGGCAATCCGCGCAAGCTGCGCAGTTATGCCGATATCGCCGCCAATGACAAGGTCCGCCTGGCCATCATGGCAGGTACTTCCCAGTACGCGTATGCCATTGCTGCCGGCATACCGGACAGCCGCATCATGCAGGTGCCAACCACCACGGCGCAATTGCAGGCAGTGCGTACCCGTCGCGCCGATGCGGCCGTCGGAACCGCACTGACCATGAAGGCACTGGCCGAAAAAGGGGGCGCACGTGTCGCGGCCATCACCGACTTTACCGATGATCCATCGCATATCGGTTATGGCGCACTGGCGTTTCGCCAGGAAGACCAGACACTGCGCGATGCCGTCAATGGCGCGCTGCAGGCATGGCTAGGCAGCCCCGAACATCTGGCTACTGTCGCGCCGTTCGGTTTCGATCGCAGCAACCTGACCAAAAAAACGGTCGCCGAGATTGCGGCGCAATAAGTGCGTGACACCCTGACGACCCTGATGCCTCTTTTGCTACAGGGAACGCTAGTAACGTTGCGGATTACTGCATTGGCCGCCGTGCTGGCCACGGCACTGGCGCTCATCGCTGCCGTGGCCAAGCTCTCGCCCTGGCGCGGTGTGCGCTGGGTGGCCAATATTTATATCGAAGTGTTTCGCGGGACTTCGCTGCTGGTGCAGCTGTTCTGGTTGTTCTTCGTCTTGCCACTGCCCCCGTTCGATGTGCGGCTCACGCCGTTCTCGGTCGCGGTACTTGGCCTGGGACTCAATATCGGTGCCTATGGTGCCGAGGTCATGCGGGGTGCCTTGAGCTCGGTGCCGCGCGGACAAATCGAAGCGGCCGTGGCGCTCAACATCTCGCCGTTTCACCGCTTCTTTAACATCGTGCTGCCGCAGGCGCTGGCCAACGCGATTCCGCCGTCGACCAATCTGCTGATCGAACTGCTCAAAGGTACGTCGCTGGTCTCGCTCATTACGCTGGCAGATCTGACTTTCCGCGCCAACCAGCTGGTCGAAGCGACCTTCAGGACCACGGAGATTTTTACGATTGCACTGGTGATTTATTTTGTGATTGCGCAGGCGATCAACCTGCTGATGCGTCTGCTTGAGCGTCGCCTGACACGCGGCATCGTCAGGGGGCATGCATGAATAACGACACCCTGTTTGACTGGCAATTTGCGTGGCAGATTTTGCCTGACCTGCTGCATGCGTCACTGACGACCATCGGCATCACGATGGTGGCCTTTGCGCTGGCACTGGTGCTCGGTCTGGTACTGGCCATGATGCGACGTTCCCCGCTGCGCCTGTTTGCGTGGCCGGCTACCGTTGTCATTGAATTCATCCGCAGTACGCCCTTGCTGATCCAGCTGTATTTCCTGTTCTATGTACTACCGGATTACGGCTTGACGATGTCGGCACTGACGGCCGGTATGGTCGGACTGGCGCTGCACTATGCGTGCTACGTCGCCGAGGTATATCGCGCCGGTCTGGACAGCGTGCCGCGCGGTCAGTGGGAAGCGGCCAAGGCGATGAGCCTCGGTCCGTGGAACGTGTATCGCAGCATCGTCCTGCCGCAAGCCATCCGTCCCATCGTTCCGGCGCTGGGCAACTACCTGATTGCGATGTTCAAGGACACGCCGGTACTGTCTGCCATCACGGTAGTTGAACTCATGTTGCAAGCCAAAAATATCGGTTCGCAATCGTTTCGCTACATCGAGCCGATCACGCTGACGGGTATTTTCTTCCTGCTCATTAGCCTGGTGGTCGCGCTGCTGGTACGCCGACTCGAAGCGCAATTGCGCATGCCATAAAGGACTCCTGAAATGACATCTCCCCTGATCCGCTTTCGCGGCGTAACAAAACGGTATGGCCCGCTGACCGTGCTCGACAATCTGGATCTCGATGTAGCGCGCAATGAAAAAGTCGCCATCATCGGACCCAGCGGGTCCGGCAAGTCGACCTTGTTGCGGGTACTGATGATGCTCGAACCCATCGACGAGGGCGTCATCGACGTCGATGGCGAACCGCTGACGCACATGGACCGCAATGGCACGCTGGTGCCGGCCAGCGAAAGCTACAAGCGCAATGGCCGTCGCAACATCGGCATGGTGTTCCAGAACTTCAATTTGTTCCCGCACATGACCGCGCTGCAGAACACCATCGAAGCGCCGCGCAAAACGCTGGGCCTGACCAAGCAGGCGGCCACCGAGCGCGGCGTCGAACTGCTCGACATGGTGGGCCTGTCCGACAAGCTCGACCACTATCCGTCGCAACTCTCGGGTGGCCAGCAACAGCGTGTCGCGATTGCC
>AEPR01000499.1 GCA_000195205.2 Oxalobacteraceae bacterium IMCC9480
ATGTCGCACGAATTGCGCACGCCGCTCAACGCCGTCATCGGTTTTACCGGCACATTGCTCATGCGCCTGGCGGGACCGCTGACCGGCGACCAGGACCGGCAGCTCAAGACCATACAGACCAGTGCACGCCATTTGCTGTCGCTCATCAACGACTTGCTGGACCTCGCAAAAATTGAATCGGGCAATGTCGACCGGGCCCCCGAGCCGGTCATCTGCCAGCACGTCATCAGTCAGATTGCCGACACGCTGGGGCCGATGGCGACGATGAAGGGGCTGTCCTTCCGCAGCGACTTGCCGGCTACCGACATCACCGTGCACACCGACCTGCGCGCGCTGCGCCAGATCCTCATCAATCTGATCAACAACGCGATCAAGTTCACCGAGACCGGCGAGGTCGTGATCCAGTTGTCCGCGCGGGATACCGCGAGCGGGCGCTGGATTGATTTTTGTGTGGTCGATAGCGGCATCGGCATCCAGCCGGCCGATCAGGCCAAGCTATTCCGTGCGTTTTCGCAGATCGATGCCGGGTCGATGCGGCGTTTTGAAGGTACCGGCCTGGGTTTGTACCTGAGCCGGAAACTCACCGCACTGATCGGTGGCGAACTCAATTGCGATAGCGAGTTCGGCGCCGGCAGCCGGTTCACGCTGTCCTTGCGCGCGGCCTGAGCGATGCCAGCCCGCGTCCTCATCATCGAAGACAATCCGGCCAGCATGGAGCTGATGGTCTGTCTGCTGCAAGCGTACGGCCATACGGTGCTGCTCGCGCCGGATGGTGCGGCCGGCATCGCACTGGCGGCCAGTGCCATGCCGGACCTGATCGTCTGTGATGTCCACTTGCCCTGCATGGACGGCTACGGCGTCGTGCGCCATCTAAAAAAACAAGCGGCACTGGCGCGCATTCCCATCGTTGCCGTCACGGCGCTGGCCATGGTGGGCGATCGCAAAAACCTGCTCTCGGCAGGCTTTGACGGTTACATCGGCAAGCCGATCGAACCGACCAGTTTCATCCCGCAGCTCGAGATGTTTCTGCCCGCCGGTCTGCACGCCATCATTGACCCGACTGCGAGGACGCATGGCGACCATTCTGATTGTTGATGATCACGTACTGAACCGGGAATTCCTGTGCACGCTGCTGGGCTACGGCGGCCATCAGCTACTTGAAGCGCGCGACGGTGTCGAAGGCATGAAGGTCATGCGCGACGCTCGGCCCGACCTCGTCATTGTCGACATCGTGATGCCCATCATGGATGGCTACGAGTTCATCACCGCGATGCAGAACGATCCCGACATCGCGCAGACGCCGGCGATTTTTTATACCGCCACCTGCCGCGAGCGCGAAGCCACCGTGATGGCGCAAGCCTGCAACGTCCGCTGGGTCTTGCCCAAGCCGTCCGAACCGGGCGTGATCCTGAAAACCGTCCACGAAGCGCTCGGCCTGCCGATGATGATTGCCGATTACGAGCCGGCCCGGATCATGCCGGGCGACCGTAGCGGCATGATCCGTGTCGACAACCAGCTGGTCGATTACCTGGTCGACCTCGAAATCAGCAGTAAGCTCATTGCCCGGCTGGGACAGGATGACGTGGTGCTGCTGCTGGAAGCGAAAGAAATCCGCGAGGTGGCAGAGCGCCTCTCGGTGTCGCTGGCCAGTCTGCAGGAAGTCAGCCTGCACCTCACAGCGCTGGTCGACCTCGGCATCGAACTGGCGGCTGCGCGTGATCCGTTGCGCCTGCTGGAAGCCGGCTGCCGGGTCGCCGTCAATATCTGCCAGGCGCGTTCGGCGGTGGTGGCGATGTACGAGCCGGATGCGCTCGTTCCGCGCCATCTGGTGTCGCGCGGGATTGATGCTGCCTTAGCCAGCAGGCTCTCGCTGGCACCCGTGAGCGGCACGCTGACGGCATTGATGGCAGGCCGCTCCGTGGTCTGTCTGTCCGGTCTGTCAGGCAATCCGCAGGAAGCCGGTTTGCCCGACTGGCATAGCCCGGTCCATTCCTTTTTGGGCGTGCCGGTCGCCTCGCGCGACAACATCCATGGCTGGCTGTACCTGCTCGACAAAGTCGGTGGTGCCAGCTTCAGCGAAGGCGACCAGCAGGCCGCCGCCACGGTCGCCGCCCAGCTCGCGGTGTCCTATGAAAACCTGCAGCTCTACGCGCAGATCCAGGCTCATCACCAGTTGCTGACGGCCGAGATGGCGCAGCGCCTTCAGGCCCAGGAATCGCTGACTGCCAGCCTGCGGGCACGCACCGTCATGGCACGCTGCAACCAGGTCATGGTGCGCGCCATCGATGAAGCCGGCATGCTCGACCAGATGTGCCAGACCGTGGTCGAAACCGGTGCCTACCGGATGGCCTGGATTGCCTACGCCGGGCCGACCGGTGAACTGTATCCGGTCGCACAAGCCGGTGCCCACGACGTCAAGCTGCGCTATTTTCCTTCCGACTGGGTGCGCGACGAACAGGGCTGGACCCCCGCAGCCACCGCCTTGCGCACCGGCCTGACCGGCGTCGTCGGTGACGTGATGGCCATCCTGCCCTTGCAGGCCTGGCAGGAACTGGCCTGCGCGCGCGGGTATCGCTGCGCGATCTCGATGCCCTTGCTGGACGACGGGATCGTGTTTGGCGTGCTGACGATTTGCGCCAGTTATGCCCATGCCTTCGATGCCAGCCAGATCGACATGTTCGAGGAACTGGCCTGCGATATCGCTTACGGAGTCATCCACTTGCGCAACAAGGACGGACGGGCCAACGCCGAGCGCTCGTTGCAGGCCTCGGAAGAAAAACTCTCGAAGATCATGGAGTCGATCGACAACGTGGTGTGGTCGCATTCCGGTAGCCACTTGCTGTATCTGAGTCCGATCGTCAAGCAGGTGTATGGCCGTCCGGCCGAGGACTTCTTTGCCGACGCCAAGTTATGGTACGCGGTGATACATCCGGACGATGCGGCGCGGGTGCGCAACCGTCGCGGCAAGTTGCTGCTCAACGGTAGCATCACACAGGAATTTCGCATCCTACGTCCGGACGGATCAATCCGCTGGATCGAAGACAGGGCCAAGGCAGTGCGCGATGCCAGCGGTACGGTGATCCGTTTCGATGGTGTCGAAATCGACATCACCGGCCGCAAGGAAGACGAAGCGCGCTTCGTCCACATGGCCAACCATGACGCGCTGACGGGCCTGGCCAACCGCAATCTGCTCAGTGACCGGCTGGCGCAATCGATGTTGCAGGCCCGTCGCGCGCATGGCTTGCTGGCCCTGATGTTCATGGACCTGGACCACTTCAAGGAGGTCAATGACAACGGCGGCCATTTGCTCGGCGATCTGCTGCTCAAGGCGGTCGCCGCGCGGCTGCGCGACACCATCCGCGACAACGACACGGTGGCGCGGCAGGGCGGTGACGAATTCATCGTGCTGCTGACCAACCTGCACACGCAGGCCGAGGTGGTCGTGGTGGTCGACAAAATCCTCGCCGCTTTCATCCCGCCCTTTCTGGTCGATGGGCAAACGCTGATGGTCTCGGTCAGTGTCGGCGTGACGGTATTTCCCGACGACAGCGATGACATGCCGGCGCTATTGCGCAATGCCGATACGGCGATGTATCGCGCCAAGGCGCAGGACGGGACCTCGGTCCAGTACTACTCGAAAGAAATGGGCGTGCTATCGGTCGAGCGCTCCGACCTCGAAGCACGCTTGCGGGTGGCCGCCGATCACCGCGACTTTACTGTGTTTTACCAGCCCAAGGTCAACATCGACAGCGAATGCATCATTGGTGTGGAAGCGCTGATCCGCTGGCCGCAGGCCGATGGCTCGATGATCAGTCCGGCGCTGTTCATTCCGGTGGCCGAAGAGATCGGCCTGATCACACAAATCGGCGAATGGGTCTTGCGCACCGCCTGCGCACAAAACAAGGCCTGGCAGGATGCCGGCCTGCCGCGTATCTGCGTGGCGGTTAACCTGTCGGCACGCCAGTTCATGCAGCCGGGATTGCTCGAATCGGTCAGTCGTGCGCTGCGCGATAGTGGGCTCGATGCCTGCCATCTCGAACTCGAACTGACCGAAAGCATCATGATGAACAGCGCCGAACATTTCATCACGACGCTGCATGCACTCAAGTCGATGGGCGTGCAATTGTCGATTGATGATTTCGGGACCGGCTATTCGAGCCTGAGTTATCTGAAGCGTTTCCCGATCGACCGCCTGAAAATCGACCAATCCTTCATCCGCGACATCGCCACCGATCCGGGCGACGCCACCATCACCCGCGCGGTGATCGCGCTGGGGCACAGCCTGAATCTGAAGGTGATTGCAGAGGGGGTAGAGACGGCCGAACAGCTGGCCTTCCTGCGAGCCAATCAGTGCGACGAGATTCAGGGGTATTACTTCAGCCGGCCGGTGGCGGCGGGGGCGTTGGCGGAGTTGTTGGAGATGGGGGCGGGGTAGTTGGGGGGGGCGTGGACACCGGTCATCACCAACCGTTCGTCCTGAGCTTGTTGAAGGAAGCTTGTCGAAGGCGCACCGTCCT
>AEPR01000498.1 GCA_000195205.2 Oxalobacteraceae bacterium IMCC9480
CCGCCGATTCGGGCGGATTGCTGGTGTCGGTACCCATCGCCAGATCGATCAGCGGCGCGATGCAATACGTGAAAATGACCGGCAGCCACAGCATCAGCGTCACCGGATGCCACTGCCACAGTAGCGGGCCGGTAGCGATCGACATCGGGATCAGCAGCGAGAGTATCCAGGCAAAGCGTTTGTGGTCGACATACGGCACCACGGGGGCGGAAGTTGACATGCGGGTTGTCTCCATGATTGTTGGAATACGCGGTAGTCTGTGCCACCGATCTGTTCCAGTGTGCAATGTTTTCGATGCGCCCGCCACCGACGCCGATGCCACGTCATCGTCTTATTGCGACACGTGCCGATGGTGCCGTGCGGCTGGTCGAACAACCATTTTTTTGATCACACAATGCCTGCAAACACTGCCTTGCTCCAATCGACCACGCTAACTGCCCCGATTTACGCGCGCCAGTTGCGCATGCTGTTGCAGCAAGGCGCGGTCGATGGCGACCGGGTACTGGCAGCCGCGCAGCTGGACTGGGCCACGCTGCTGACCGACGACAGTCGTCTGCCGCAAGACACGGTGACACGGCTGGTCACGGCGGCGATGGCTGCCACCGGCAAGCCCTGGCTGGGACTGGACCTGGCCGCCAGCCTGCCGGTGACGGCCCACGGAGCGCTGGGCATCGCAGCGGTCACGGCACGCGACATCGGCAGTTTGCTGGCCGTGCTGGCGCGCTACGGCAGCTTGCGCAACGAGGCGTTTTCGTGGGAGTGGCGGGTCACGCCGCAAGGCGCGGTACTGCAGGCGACCGAGCAAGCCGACTGGGGCGATGCGCGTGGTTTCGTGCTCGACCTGATGGCCGGCGCGGTGCTGCATCTGATCGCCGCGGCGACCGGCCAGTTGCCGGCCGGCTTGCGCGTCGACATGCCGATGGCACGACCGCCGTGGGCCGCGCAATACAGCCGCTATCTGCCGGTGCAGATCGGCTTCGGTCAGCCGGCGCTGGTGTTTCATATCGACCGGCAAGCATGCGCCTTGCCTTGCCTGGGAGCGGACCGCCACGCGCATGTGCAGGCTTGCAGCGAGTGCGATGACGTCCTCGCTGAACGCGCCGGTCGCAGCATCGCGCAGCGTGTCGCCGCCCTGCTGGCAGCAGCACCGGCGGGCCGCTATCCGCAACTGGTGGAAGTCGCCGCCGCCGTCAGCCTGAGCCCGCGCACACTGATGCGCCGCCTGCGTGCCGATGGCGTGACATTCCAGCAGTTGCTGGATACGGCGCGCCAGGCCCGCACGCTCTGGCTGCTGCAACACACGCACTGCAGCGTCGAAGACATCGCCGCCCAGCTCGGCTATGCCGACACGTCCAATTTCAGCAGGACGGTGCGGCGCTGGTTTGGCGCGACACCGCTGGTGCTGCGCCAGCGTGACGGGCGGGATGGCTGAGGTAGCTTGTGCGAATGCGGCGACCCTATGCGTCGTATTCGATCGTTAGCGGCGCATGGTCGGAAAACCGCTCGTCCTTGTAGATCGCCACCGCCTTCGCGGTCGCGGCGATGCCGGGTGTGGCGATCTGGTAATCGATGCGCCATCCGACATTGTTGGCCCAAGCCTGACCACGGTTGCTCCACCAGGTGTATTGCTCTGCACGTTCATCGACGCGACGGAATACATCAACCAGCGCAACCTCGTCGAACAAGCGCGACAGCCAGGCCCGCTCTTCCGGCAGGAAGCCGGAATTTTTCTTGTTGCCCTTCCAGTTTTTCAGGTCGATTTCCTGGTGCGCGATATTCCAGTCGCCGCAGATGACGACTTCGCGACCGCTGGCTTTCAGCGCGGCCAGATGCGGCAGGAAGACGTCCATGAAACGGAATTTGGCCAGCTGGCGTTCCTCGCCCGACGATCCCGACGGGCAGTACACCGAGACGATACTCAGGTTGCCGTAGTCGCATTGGACATAGCGGCCTTCGGCATCGAATTCGGGCGTGCCGAAGCCGGTGATGACCTGGTCCGGCACGCGCTTGCTGTAGACGCCGGTGCCCGAATAGCCCTTCTTTTCAGCGTAGTGAAAATAGCCGTGGTAGCCCTCCGGTGCCAGCATCTCGGGCGACATGTCGGCGGCCTGGGCCTTGAGTTCCTGGACACAGATGAAGTCGGCATCCTGTTTGGCCATCCATTCGAAGAAGCCTTTCTTGCTGGCCGAGCGGATGCCATTGAGGTTGGCGGCGATGATTTTCAGCATGGTGGTCGTGGTCTGGTGAGCGATGCAGAAGGATACCCGATCAGTTCGTGAGCAGACCGGTGCGCCGGCTGATGGCCTGCTGCAACTGCTGCATCGCGACCTGCAGTTCGTCGAGCAGGACGCCGGCGGTTTCGGTATCGCCATCGAGCAGCACGACTTCGGTGGCGCTGGCGATCCGGGCCAGTTGTTCGGCACCCAGAATACGTGCCGTGCCCGCCAGCCCGTGTGCCAGCGCCGCCGCACCGGCGCTATCGTCCTCCATCAGCAGGCTACCGGCCCGCCGCACGTCATCGCTGCAAGTCAGCATGAATTGCTGCAACAGCGCATCGAACGTCGGGGCATCGCCGCCGAAGGCGCGCAGGGCGTGATCGGCATTGAGGATGACCGGCACGGCGATATCCCCGGTATCCGCCGTGTCGGCCGTCGCCTGCATGGTGAATTGACCGGGATGCCGGGCCAGACTGTCCAGCATCGCCAGCAAGTCGGCAATAGCGAGTGGCTTGGCAATGACGCCGGACATCCCGGCCTGGCGAAAGGATTCGTGGTCCTGACGTCGTGCCGATGCGGTCAGTGCAAGAACAGGCAAGCTCGCCATGCCGGGCTGGGCACGGATCAGCCGGGTGGCTTCGTAGCCGTCCATGACCGGCATCCGGATATCCATCAGCACGGCAGTGAACCGGGATGCGCGCTGCGTCGCTGCCACCGCATCCTGCCCGTTCGATGCCAGTTCCACGCTGGCACCGGCACCGCTCAGGGTTTGCTCGATCACCATCTGGTTGATCACGTTGTCCTCTGCCACCAGAAAATGCATCCCTGCCAGACGACGATCATCGGCCGTCGCAGCCAGTGCCGGCAGCAAGGTGCCGAGCTCGCCCAGGCAAGTTTGCCGGATTGTTGCCAGCAGCGTCGCCGGCAACAAGGGCTTGGCCGCGAGGCGATCGACGAACAGATCGGCGCTGACGGCGGCGGCCTGCTCCAGCATGCCCATCGGCGTCATCAGCAGGGTGGCGGGCAACAGCAGTCCGTCGATCGCGCGGGCCTGTCGCAACATGGTCACGCCATCCATGCCGGGCATCTGCCAGTCCAGCAGCATCACGTCATGGTCTTCGCCGTTGGCGGCACTGCGCTGCAATTCGGCCAGTCCGCTGGCCGCGCTGTCGCAGGTCGTGACCTGCCAGCCGGCGGCGATGCAGGGACGCGCCAGCAAGTCGCGGGTAACCGGATGGTCATCGATGATCAGGACCCGCAGGCCGGCGATCGGTCGTACGACGGGGCCCGACGGCGCGCCGCGCTCGAGCTCCACGCAGAAGCAGAACGTGCTGCCCTGACCGGGCTGGCTGTCGACGCTGATGGTGCCGCGCATCAGGTCAGCGAGGCGCCGGCTGATGGCCAGTCCGAGTCCGGAGCCGCCGTAACGGCGCGTAGTCGAGGTATCGGCTTGCGTGAACTGCTCGAAAATAGTGTCGAGCTGGGCGGCCGGAATGCCGATGCCGCTATCGCGGAAAATGAACTTCAATGCGATCCTGCCGCCAGCACGCGGCTCGCACAGCAGCTGCACGATGATGCTGCCGGCATCGGTAAATTTAACCGCGTTACTGGCCAGGTTCAGCAAGACTTGCTGGAGTCGCAAGCTGTCGCCGAGCACGAGGTCGGGCATGTCGGGATCGATGTCAAAGCAGGCTTCGACCGGCTTGTCGACCAGCCCGATGCCGATCACCGTGGCGGTCGTGCGCAGGATGGCATTGAGCGAAAACGGCAGGTGTTCGAGTTGCAGCTTGCCCGCCTCGATGCGCGAAAAATCCAGGATGTCATCAATCATTGTCTGCAGCGCTTCGGCAGAGAGCAGGATATTGTCGGCATGATCGCGCTGGCGCGGACTGATAGGCGCTGCGCCCAGCAGCCGGGTCAGGCCGATGACGGCATGCAGTGGCGTGCGCAGTTCATGACTCATGGTGGCGAGGAAATCGCTCTTGGCGCGGTTGGCGGATTCGGCGGCGTCGCGCGCCTGCTCGAGCTCGATGGTGCGCGAGGTCACCAGTGCTTCGAGATCATTGCGGTAGCGGTCGAGTTCATTCTGTGCCCGCTTGCGTTCGGAAATGTCCTGAACGGTGCCGCGCAATCCGACAATCCGGTGGCGTGAATCGCGAATCGCCTCGCAGCAGTAATGCGCCCAGAAGGTATCGCCGGTGCTGCGCCGCGCCTGGATTTCCAGGTCGCACAGTTCGCCCGTGGTGGCGGTGCGGTACAGCGCCTGTTCGAGGACGTCCCACACGTCGGGAGCGAACATCGCGTGTTTTTGCGCAGCGAAGGCGGGTATCGTCGCGCGGCCGAACATCCGGCAAGTTTCCTCCGAGGCCCGCACCACCTCGCTGCCCAGGGTCCAGTTCCAGCTGCCCATGCGGCTCAGGCGCTGCGCTGTCACCAGTTCGATATCGCGCTCCCGCAGCACGCGCTGGCGTGTCGCCAGCAGTCGTGCGGTGCCGGCCATGGCCAGCGCGACATCCTCGGCTTCGCGGAAGTACACCGGCGAAATTTGCACGCTGTCGCCCGCCTCCAGCGCAATGGCCGGCGCCGTCAATGCATTGACCGAGCGGGCAATCCGGTTGCCCATGAACCAGGCCAGCCCCATGCCGCTGCCAAACATCAGCAGCAAGACCCCTCCGAATTGCGAAATGCGCTGCTGTAAATCGTCTTCGAGAATCACGCGCGGTATGCCGACCACCACATGCCAGCCTGACACGGGTGCCGCGGTGATCACGCTGCGCATGACGGTACCGTCGCGCCTCGTGACGTCGAACATGTCGTCGCGGCCATCCACGGTGGCTTTCCATAGCGCCGGGCTGACTTTTTCGCCGGCGATGATGCCGCCTAGCGTGCGTGCAGCGAGCTTGCCCTCGCCGTCGAAGATGCCTGCCTCCCAGTTCGCCGGCAGCGTCTGGCGTCGCAGGAGGGCATCGAACTTGTCGGTGAACAGGCCGACACTCAGGTGATAGGCGACCTTGCCATCGAGGACGACCGGCACGTCGACGCTGGCGAGCGCACGTCGGCTGACTGCGCCGATATACAGCCCGGATATCGCTGGCTGCCCCGTAGCAAAGATCTGCCGTACTGCGGCCGGATTTGCGTGGCGCGGCAACACCGCGCCAAAAGGCTGCTGCGTGTTGAGCAGCTGCCGGCCGTCCCTGTCACTGAGAACCGCAAGCGAGCCGACATCCGATTTTTGCAGCAGGTCGATAAACTGCCGGTGCAGGGCCGGCAAATCACGATTGGCAAAGTGGCCGGAGCTCGCCAGCGCCAGCGCGACATTGCGGACATCGATCAATTCATTGTCCAGCGATAGCGCCAGCGTCTTTGCCATCCTGATCGTTTCGCGCTCAAGTTCCCGCTGCTCCTGGCGGTACTGG
>AEPR01000497.1 GCA_000195205.2 Oxalobacteraceae bacterium IMCC9480
ATTCCAGCCAATTTTTGCGCCGGAAATAATTTCAACTGACCGTCAATTCAATGGCCCTGTGAACCAGAACGCGCAGGTGGCCACTGGCGGGCGGCGTGCAGCACACGCAGCACGCGTATCAGGTCGCCGGCAGTGTCATAGACGAGGATGTAATTCTGGTGAGTTTTCCCAAGCTGGGGTAATCGACCAAGTGGCCCGCCTTTTCTGCAAACAGCTCATCAAGGGCGAGCGCGGCGGCCGGATTGTCAGCCTCGATATATTCGTAGATGTCGTCGCGGTCTTGAATTGCCTCTGGCGTCCAAAACAACGCCATCATTCGGAGGCTTTCAGTCGGCGTCGTGTGGCGGCGCGCTTGGCAGCGAACTTTGCTTCAACCTCAGCGGCCGGGATCAGCTTGCCGGCATTGGCAGAGTCCAAGCCGGTTTGCACCTGAAGACGAAACCAAGCGTCATGCTCTGCCGTTTCCTGCTGTTGCCGAACGAAGTCACGCATGAAGTCGCGCAGTAGCTGGGCACCGGAACGGTCACGTCCCTTGGCGGCTGTCGTGAATTGGTCTTTGAGGCTTTCATCGACCCGAAAGGTAAAAGTTGCTTCATTCATGGCGTTGCTCCTATGTGTTACAGCGCAATCACACAGTAGCACATGCAAGAGTAGCCGGAAGGAGTCTGGCGACTTGAAGCCAAAGGACGGACAACCGGGTTAAGGGAAAACTGCCCCGGCTAGGTTTGTTGAGCGCCCGATATATCCCGTTGTCCCTGATTACCCAAAACGTAGACATCGACCGAGCCTGCGAATAGTGGCAAGACTGGCAAAGGAGAGGTGATGAGAGATAGAACACATGACGATGCGATGGCCGAGGTGTTCCGGGACGATCCCGGGTATGCGGTGCAATTGCTCAACAGCATTCTTGAAGACGGCGATCAGGGCGAGTTGCTGATCACCTTGCGTCAAATGACAAAAGCTGTTGATGGTGTGCAGACGGTCGCCGACACGGCCCACCTAAGTGCGACACAGCTTTACCGCACGCTATCGCCTGATGGTAAGCCGGTGCTGAGTAATCTCTTGGATATCTTCAGGGCAATGGGCCTGCGCCTGGCGGTGCAACCTGTCCAGCCGCCACATGCGCCTGCCTGGTAGCGCCGATACCCTACCGATACGGCGCTGCCAACGGCTCCCCGATAAACACCCCCTGCGCCGGCCATGCCACGCTTTTCCAGTACGCCTCGATCGCCGTTTCGCCAGCCAGATAATGCTTGAGCAACACGCTCGCATTCGGAAACTTCTGCCAGTAATTGCACGGCTCCGACACGCTGCCATAGCTGGCCGTCGCCCCCGCATCCAGCCAACGCAAACTGCTCATCTGGCCTTTGCCCAGCAAATCCCCACCGGCAGACGTCAGGTGGTCGGCCAGCGCGCCTGCCTGAAAACGCAGTGTCTCCAGATGCGGCACCGACACCGCACCGGTCTGGTAAATCATCACATCGGCCGCATCGACCAGGCTGTCCTGGCGCAAGGTCTTGATCACCAGCTTCTTCTGCGGAATTGCCCCGCTCCGCGGGAAATACGCCGCGCGGCTATTGCGCGCCTGATCGGCTGTGATCAGGTAGTACGCCGTCGACGGATAGACCCGGAAACCGCTCTGCACGCCACGATCGATCAGGGCTTTGGCTTGCGCGAATGACTCGGTCGGCAACAACATCGACGGACGAATCCCGAACTCGGTAAAAGGCTGGCGCGTGAGCGCGTTGTAATACGGGCTGGGCTTGCCGGCCGCACAGGTCTTGACACACTGCTGCGCATCAAAGCCGAGCGTCATCGCCGACGTGATCGAATTGCACTCCACGCCATAGGGCGCGGTCCACACCATCAGCAGCGCCTGCATGGCAGGCGTTAATTGCGCATCGATGTCCTGCTTCAGTTTGGCGAAGGCGATCCGCGAGAGGTTGTGCGGCGTATTGGGGATGTGCACGTGGATCATGTTTTGTGGGGGAACTTGTCGGGCGATGCGGTAGTACTCACCGACTTGGACGCTGAGGGGATCGGCGTCGTTGATGATGACGGCGAGTTGGTTGGGGTGGAGCACATCCGACGCTACAGTGACGGTCTGGGCATCGGCGTATGCGCCACAAAAAGCAAAAGAGACAAAAATATATGTCAGGGAAAGACAAAGAAAGCGATGCACAGCGGGTGTCCCGAAGCAGTAGAAATGGAAACGAACTTGAGGCAATTTTAGCCATCGCTCTTCGCTTGAAGCAGCATAAAGCCTTTTTTATGCCTCCAATAAAGTTAATGTCTACAAGACCGCCAGTTTTTTTGCGAATGCAAAAGCATCTATCCAATCTCAGAAATTCCCACCGTTATGGAACAGGGTCAACACGATCTAACGCATCCAGAAGGCGATATGATTTGCCGACCGTATGGACAGCGAGATCGGCTTCTTTGACCCAGCTCAGGATCGTCTTAAAACGTTCTTCGGTACAGCCGAATTTCGATGGATCCGGGCAGATATCATGGGTATAAAAAATTAGCCATCCACCTGATGATTTCGTTTTTTTTATAAGCGCGTGAATTATATCCAGTTCAGTTGACTGATAAATTGGATTGGCTCTGAGTAGATTGAGATCAGTCTTATGACTATTAATTCCATGCTTGACTGTACGAATGGTGTCGAAGCGACCACTAAAAAAACTCAAAGATGCCGCATCAAAATCGCCATATGGAAAAGCAAAACTTCTGTCAGTACCGAAACGATTCAGCACGGCCGCACTTGCCTTGTACTCACGAATCAGATCACTTCTGGCAGCACCATTACAACGAAGATGAGAAAAAGTATGATTGGCAATTTCATGTTCTTTTTTGAATAACGTTTCAACGTTTTCAAGCGAACACATCTCACCCATGAAAGAGTCCGTTTGCAGCAAGCCAGGAGCGAGG
>AEPR01000496.1 GCA_000195205.2 Oxalobacteraceae bacterium IMCC9480
AAGCCGTGCCCACCCTACGGGTTGTTAGTGCGCACGCGTTAGCCCTGCAGCAGCGCCGCGGCTTGCTGTTGCAAGCGTGCGGTCGCTGGTGCCTGCTGATCCACGGGCAACCGGCGGATTTTGCCTGCAAGTCCACGCAGCGCATTGCGCTGATGATGCGCTGGCAGCGTCTGCACCTGGAGCGCTATCGCATCGAAGGCGGCCTTGCGCTGGCCTTCGGGCAAGACCCCAAGATGCCGGATCAGGCCAGGCAGCGCGCGCCCCTGTGCTTCGGTATCCAGCGTTTGCGTCCGGGCGAGCACGGCATGAAATTGAACGGCATCCTTGCCGCTGGCAGGGAGCGCCCGGGTCAGCGCCGGCAAGGCGATGGTCCGCCCCGCTTGCGGCAATCGGTCAATGCTTGTGGCGAGTGCTGCGAAACCGCTGCGGCGCGCACTGGTAGGCAAGGTGCGCAGGCGCGGTGCGAGCGCGGTCAGCACGCGGGCTTGCTGGTCGACGGGCAGCCGCTTTGCCATGGCCAGCATTAGACGGAAGCCGTCGGCCTGGCGCGTCTGACTGAGTTGCGGCAGCCGGCGCGCCTGCGCTTGCAGTTCACGCGCCTGGCTGTCCGGAGGCAGCCCATCGGTGCGGACAATCTCCAGAAAAAATCGCGAGGCGCGAGCTGCAGCCATCGGATTATCCGGCGCGTGATGTGCTGAATGACGTTGTGTTGCGGTGTGACGCGGCGAGACGGACAGCGGCGTGGCGAGGACATTTTTTGCACGTTGTGCCGCGCCGAGTTCCGTTCTGAGCTGCTTGCTGCGCAGCTGTCCGGCGCGTTGCGGTAAGCGATTATCGGGATTTTTTTGCGCTGCTTGATCAATCGGTGCCGGGTTCGCCATCCCGGCTGGCAGAGCGCGGGCGGTCCGGACGGAGGGCAGTGCAGCGTGGGGTAAGAGTGTTCGCATGATCGGATCGCATCGCTTATGAAAGTGGCTCACCGTCAGTGGCATTGATGCAATCGAGGTTCCAACTCTTTTAGGTCCTTATCGGGTACCGATGTGGCGGGGTTCAAACAACTTCGGCCGGAGCGACTACACTGCCCCCCTGCCGCGGAGCGCAGTAGCTTGCGCTCCCGGCCAACTTTTTTTCTGGAAATCATGGATAGCATCGACCTCGACGTACTCAAAACCTGTGACCAGTGGCTGCGTGACGGTCACCGTTGCGAACTCGTTACCGTGATCCGTACCTGGGGTTCCAGCCCGCGTCCGCAGGGCGCAACGCTGGCCATTTGTGATGACGGCCAGGTGGTCGGTTCGGTCTCCGGTGGCTGTATCGAAGATGACCTGATCGCGCGCGTGCGCAGCGAAGGCATCACCCGCACCGTGCCCGAAATCGTGACCTATGGCATTACCGCCGATGAAGCGCATCGGTTCGGCTTGCCCTGTGGCGGCACCATCGAACTGGCGCTGGAGCCCTTGTCGGCGCAAAGCCGCATCGGCGAGTTGCTGGCACGGCTGGCGCAACATGAACTGGTCGCGCGCCGGCTTGACC
Source organism: Oxalobacteraceae bacterium IMCC9480 (assembly GCA_000195205.2). GTDB lineage: Bacteria > Pseudomonadota > Gammaproteobacteria > Burkholderiales > Burkholderiaceae_D > Actimicrobium. Next base: position 1,534 of record AEPR01000496.1, read on the forward strand.
TGTCCAATGGCGCGGTGGAATTGTCCCTCGCCGACGCCGGTGCAGGCCTGCTGCATAGCGCCACGGCATTGACGACGATTCACGGACCGCGCTGGCGCTTGCTGATCATCGGTGCCGGCCAGCTGTCGAGCTTTCTGGCGCAGATTGCGCTCGGCATGGATTACCACGTGACCGTCTGCGACCCGCGCGAGGAATACCGCGCCGGCTGGCAGGTGCCCGGTGTCGAGGTGCAGCACATGATGCCGGACGACCTCGTTATGGCCATGCAGCTCGACAGCCGCAGTGCCGTCGTGGCCCTGACGCATGATCCGAAACTCGATGACCTGGCGCTGATGGAAGCTCTGAAATCCGAGGCGTTCTATGTCGGTGCCATCGGTTCGCGCGTCAACAATGCCAAGCGTCGCGAGCGTCTGGAATTATTCGACGTTACGCCAGCCCAGATCGACAAACTGCATGGCCCGATCGGGCTGTACATCGGCAGCAAGACGCCATCTGAAATCGCCATTTCCATTTTGGCCGAGCTCACTGCCGTCAAGAACGGGGTGCTGCTGCCGGCCTCGGCGCAGGTCGCCCGGGCCAAGCAGGATGCCGAAATTCTGGCATCGGCAGCGACCTGCAGCATCGATTGACGGCGTGACAACGCCCCGCCTGACGGCTTCGACCGCACTGCTGCTGACCGTGCCACCGTTGATGTGGGCCGGCAATGCCATCGTCGGCAGGCTGGTGCACGAGATGGTGCCGCCGATGACGCTCAACCTGCTGCGCTGGGTGATTGCCTTTCTGATCCTGTTGCCGCTGGCCGGCTCCGTGCTGCGGCCTGCCAGTGCGCTCTGGCGCAGCTGGCGGCGCTTTGCGTTGCTGGGTTTGCTGGGCATCGGACTGTACAACTCGCTGCAATATCTGGCGCTGCAAAGCTCGACGCCGATCAACGTGACTCTGGTGGCGGCCGGCATGCCGGTCTGGATGATGCTGGTTGGCGGGCTGTTTTTTGGCGCGACTGTGCGGCGCAAGCAAATGCTGGGAGCGGCGCTGTCGATTGCCGGCGTGGTCCTGGTGCTCAGTCGTGGCGACTGGCATCAGTTGCTGAGGTTGCAGCTGGTGCCGGGTGACCTGTTCATGATCGCCGCCACGATTGCCTGGTCGTTCTATAGCTGGCTGCTGATGGTGCCTGACGAACCGACAGAAATCCGCAGCAACTGGGCGGCATTCCTGCTGGCGCAAGTGAGTTTTGGTGTGGTCTGGTCGGGGCTGTTCACGACGATCGAATGGCGCATCAGCGAGCCGCACATCGATGTGAGCTGGACGCTGGCGGCGGCAGTGCTGTTCGTCGCGGTCGGGCCGGCGCTCATTGCGTTTCGTTGCTGGGGGGCCGGCGTGCAGCGTGCCGGACCCACCGTCGCCGGATTTTTCAGCAACCTCACGCCGCTGTTTGCGGCGCTGATGTCATCGGTCTTTCTGGGGGAACTGCCGCATGTGTATCACTTTGCGGCATTCGGGCTGATCGTCGGCGGCATCGTGCTGTCGTCGATGCGCTGACCGCTCAGGCCAGCGCTTCCTTGGCCGCCTGTTCCGGTGTCAGGCCATCGTAGAACTGGTCGGTGAACCACTCGACTTCGTCTTCGATATGTTCCTGCGCCTGCGCCAGTGTCGCGCCGCCGGCCACCAGAAAACCTTCGACTTCGGTGCACCACTGGATCAGTGCCAGCGTGTCGGGATCCAGTACTTCTTCTTTCTTGGCCATGGTGTTTCCTTGGTAATTGGAGGAGGGCTGCCGGATGAGTTCGGCGTGCGTATCTTCTCATGCTTGCTTCCGGCCGGTCAGTTTGTCGGTGCGTATGAAACCGACTTCCAAGCCGAAGATGCGGCCGATCTGGTTAAGCGTGTTGACGGTCGGATTGGCGATGCCGCGTTCGATTTCGCGGATCACTTTTACGCTCACACCGCGGTGTGCGGCAAACTCCGGCTGGGTCAGTCGCGATAGCGCGCGCATGCGCTTGAGCGACTCCTGCAGCGTCAGTTCACCGCGCTCGATGGCGTCGTACAGCGCGATGCGTTGCTGGCTCAGGGTGTCCTTGTCGACGGGGTTGCGGCGCTTGTCCATCAGGACCTCTCCAGGGCACGCAGTTGCCGCAGCTGCTCTGCGATACCTGGTTGCAGATGGCTGATGATGTCCTCGTCAACGCCAGCTTGCTGCATGCAAGCTGCGAGGCCGTCAACTTGTTCGCCGAATGCGGCCAGGCTGGCCTGTACGGCAATGCGTTCCGCATCGCCGAGTTCGAGTGCCTCGACGACGTCGCGCCAGGCACGTAACTCCTTTCCCGAGCGCGGGTGATACCAGCGTGCAGTGCGGGCTATCCCCTCCGGATCCAGGTACATCGGCGCGAAATCAAACAACGGGCTCAGTTGCACCAGATCGCCGATTTTCTGGATGGCGGTGTTGCGGGCATGGTTGTCGGTATTGCGCATGGCGAGGTTGAGTACATCGCGTTTGAGGAATTCGATAGTGTCGGCTTGCTTGTCCGTGACAACCCGGCGCAAAGCG
>AEPR01000495.1 GCA_000195205.2 Oxalobacteraceae bacterium IMCC9480
CCGCCACTATCCGAGCTGCAGCCATCCGTAGTGCATTCGGTAAAAATGAAACGGCAGTCAGCACCTGTTCACCGACCATCACGCCGCTATTGACGACCGTTGCGCCATAGCTGCCGTTTTCGAACGCGGTGACCGCGTCGTCCCAGGCTACTTGCCCAGGCACTAGGGCTCGTAATATCGGCGAACTCTCGAACAATCCCAGTGCATCAATCCTGCCGAGCGGATTGCTACTGACGTAGGCATAGGTGTTAAATCCACCAGTTAACCCCACAGGATCGGACTGCAGATAGCGGCCAACCAGCGGATCGTAATCTCGAAAAATATTGTAATGCCCGCCTGTTTCACGATCAAAGTACTGCCCGGGAAGGCGGAGGTTGACCGTGATCGCCGCCACCGTCACGGTTGCCTTGCCGAATGCCGTGTAATTGGCCCGCCAGACCAAACGCTGCTGCGCATCGGTCGCACTGCGCGGTGTACCGAGGTGGTCGGTGTGGAGTGCATAGATGCGGCTAGCCCGTGGATCAGCGCCGATATGCAGCACGCCTTGGATCCGCTCGATCACTATGCGGTACCAGGGTCTCTGAGAATCCTCAGGTGGATAGTCGAGTTTGACCAGCGGCACATGCGCGCCATACAGATAGTGCGTAACCACCCTGGCTTGGTCATCGACTTCGGTGTCGATCTGCTGGTCTTGATACAGGAAATAGGTGGTCGTACCCCGGCCACCGGCATCGAAGACGGTCTTGGCAATTCGCTCGCCGTGGGCGTTGTAGGCATAGCGTGCGGTGACCCGGTCGCCGTCGTCGACTTGTTGCAGCCGCCCTGTAACACCATAGACATCACGGCGCGTACCAATGCGCAGTGGATTGCCGGATGCGTCGTAATGATAGACGGCAGTGCTGCCTTTATGAGTGAAGGCTTGCAGACGGTTGCTGGCTGGTTGATAGCGCAGCGTCTGGCTCGCTGATGTCAGCCGATTGCCAGCTGCATCAATCGTCCAGTTCGCCTTTTCCATCGGCGTATCAACGCGGTTAAGGTGATCGTTGCGATCGTAGCCGTACTGTTCCAGCTGACCGTTGCGCGTGATCGTAATGAGTCGGCCGGCGATGTCGTAACCAAGCCTTTGTGTCTGTACAGCGACCCCGCCCGGCACCGATGTCGCCAGTGCCGTCAGTTGGCCACTGTGGCGGTCGTGACGGTAAGTCGTGGTTAGGCCGTTGCCGTGCGTGAAACCGGCAAGTCCGGTGAACGGGTTCAGGACGATACCGGTGGCAATCGACCGGATCGTACGTCCGTCGGCACTGACCAAGTCGAATCGAGCCGGCTGTCCGGACGAGCCGTAGCTGACTACCAGACGCTCGCCGCTCGGCAGCGTACGCGCGCTAACGCGACCGAGAGCATCGTAGCCGGTGCGCCGGGTGAAGCTGAACACGGCGTGACTGCCATCGACTGCGGCGATGCGATCGGTTTGCTCTACGACGCGCCCGTCATTGTCATGGACAAAATCGGTCTCCTGGCCGGGATGCCGGATCCCCACGAGTCGCGCACCGCTATAGGTGTAGCGCACCTGTTCTGTACGGGCGATACCCGCGCTATCGCGCCCGCTGCTGATACGCTCGACTAGCTGGCTGGCGACATCGTAGCGGCAGCGTGTCTGGTTACCGTTGGCATCGACAGTCAGAATGAGCCGGTCGGCAGCGTCGTAACGGGCGGTTTGGCTGCCACTATCAGAATTGTCAACAGTGACGATGCGACCGAAGTCATCGTACCGATGCCGGGTCGTGGCCCCGTTGGCCGCAACCAAGGTATCGGGCTGGCCGGTACCGGACTGGTCGATCAGTTGAGTGACTGCGGCACCGGCCACCATAGCGACGTCGGCGTTTTGCACGACGGCGGCCAGCTGGCGGGGCGGATCGTACCTGTAGGCGGTATGGCGCTCAAGCGGATCGGTCAAGCCGGCCAGCTGGCCGGCATCGTTATAGCGGTAGCGGGTCACCGCATCGGTGGCGGCGGTACTGCGGACCAGACGATGCTGGTCGTCGTACTCGTAACGCGTGGTCGCATCCAGCCCGGCCTGCTGCAAGGTCGCGGTTAGCAACTGACTTTCGCTGTCGTAAGCTCGCCGCACTGCATTGCCATCCTGATCCTGCTGGCCAGTGATACGCCCGCCAGCGTCATAAGTGGTCTGCAGCCAAGTGCCATCCGGACGCGTCAGGCGTTGCAACCGGTGCCGGTCATCGTAACCGAACACCGTGGCTAGCGTACCTTGCACGACGCGCACCGGCTGGCTATGGGCGTTGTAAATGCTGTCGACACGGCGCGCTGGATGGACGCCATCGCCTTGCTCAACGCTGCTGGCTAGTCCGGCATCGGTGCGCTGCCGGAGAGTCGTGCGTCGGTTACCCGGCGCAATCGTCTCAACCAGAAAATCGCCACGCGCGTCATAGCGC
>AEPR01000494.1 GCA_000195205.2 Oxalobacteraceae bacterium IMCC9480
TGATCCGATCCGGCATCGAGTTCGATGCGATGGGTCGGCGCGTGGCCTACCACCTGTACCGTTCCCACCCCGAGGATGGGCGACTGTCGCCGATGTCGGCCCAAGGCGGCCAGGACACCGTGCGGGTGCCAGCGGCAGAGATCATGCATCTTTACCGTGTGCTGCGGCCCGGCCAGATTCGCGGTGAGCCGTGGCTCTCCCGCGCCCTGGTGAAGTTGAACGAGCTTGATCAGTACGACGACGCCGAGCTGG
>AEPR01000493.1 GCA_000195205.2 Oxalobacteraceae bacterium IMCC9480
CCCAGCACGACATCGGCCGCAAGGAGATGGAAAAGAATCTCGGTGCCAAGGTCAAGACCAAGTTTGTCGAGAACGTGCCCGAAGGCGCCGACGCCGAACGCGTCATCAGCGACCTCGCCCAGCAAGGCAACAAGCTGATCATCACGACCTCGTTCGGTTACATGAACCCGACCCTGAAAGTCGCCAAACAATATCCGGAAGTGAAGTTCATCCACCTGACCGGCTACAAGACCGCCGCCAATGTCGGCATCGCCAATGCGCGGTTCTATGAAGCACGGTATCTGGCTGGCGTACTGGCGGCAAAAATGTCGACCACGCACGTGGCCGGCTATGTCGCGGCTTTCCCGATTCCCGAAGTGCTGCAGGGGATCAACGCCTTCACGCGCGGCATGCGCAGCATCGACCCGAAAGCCGAAGTCAAGGTCATCTGGGTCAATAGCTGGTTCGATCCGGGCAAGGAACGCGACGCGACATTGACGCTGATCGGGCAGGGCGCTGACGTCGTCACCAACCACACCGACTCGACCGCCGTGATGCAGGCCGCCGAGGAAAAAGGCAAGTACGCGGTGGCCTACCATTCCGACATGAAAAAGTTCGGCCCGAAAGCCCAGCTCGGCGCGGTGACCCATCACTGGGGTGCGTACTACACGAAAGAAGCGCAAGCCGTCATTGATGGCAAGTGGAAGCCAACCACGGTCTGGGGCGGCATCAAGGATGGCATGGTCAAGTTCGAAAACATCAGCGCGGCCGTACCGGCCGATGTGAAATTGCTGGTCGCCACGAAAGAGAAAGAAATCGTCGCCGGCACCCTCACGCCATTCGCTGGTCCGGTCAAGGATAACGAAGGCAAGGTCCGGCTGGAAAAAGGACCGATGAGTGATGATGCGCTGAGCAAGATGGATTATTACGTTGAAGGTGTGGCGGGGAAATTGCCGGCGAAGTAATTG
>AEPR01000492.1 GCA_000195205.2 Oxalobacteraceae bacterium IMCC9480
TTCGACAAGCTCAGGCCGAACGGTTTTTGGGGAACCGGCCGGTCTGCGGGACAGCGGCCGGTTATTGCAGCCGAACGGCTGGCGGGATGAAATATCAGCCGAAATGACACACGTAATCCAGCACCTCGATCGTCTCGATCTCGAAGCTGGAATTACCAGCCACGTCAAAACGCTGGCCGCCTTCAAAGGTCTGCCATTCGCTTTGACCCGCCAGCTTGATGCGGCATTTGCCGGCGTTGATTTCCATGATTTCCGGCGCGCCGGTGTTGAAGGTCAGCGTCGACGGAAAAATCACGCCTAGGGTTTTTTTGGTGCCATCGGCAAAGACGATGGTGTGCGAAACGCACTTGCCATCGAAGTACAGGTTGGCTTGTTTCTTGACGGTGACGTTCTCGAATTGGTCGGACATGGCGGGCTTTCAAAAATTCAGATGAGAAAAAAGCGGCCCGCAGGCCGCTTTGTCATGACGAGGATTTATGCGCCGCGTTTTTCGCGTGCAATCGCCGCGATGCGCATGCGCAAGGCGTTGAGCTTGATGAAGCCGCCGGCGTCAGCCTGGTTGTAAGCGCCGCCGTCTTCATCGAAGGTCGAGATCTGCATGTCGAACAGCGAGTCGGTCTTCGAGTCGCGCGCGACGACGATGACATTGCCCTTGTACAGCTTCAGGCGGACCCAGCCATTGACGCATTGCTGCGTATGGTCGATCAGTGTCTGCAGGGCGACGCGCTCGGGCGACCACCAGTAACCGTTGTAAATCATCGAGGCATAGCGCGGCATCAGGTCATCCTTCAGATGCGCGACTTCGCGGTCCAGCGTGATCGATTCGATCGCACGGTGCGCGCGCAGCATGATGGTGCCGCCCGGGGTTTCGTAGCAGCCGCGTGACTTCATGCCGACATAGCGGTTTTCGACCAGGTCAAGACGGCCGATGCCGTGCTTGCCGCCGACGCGGTTGAGTTCGGTCAGCACGACGGCTGGCGTCATGCGCACGCCGTTCAATGCAACGATGTCGCCCTTCTCGTACTCGACGTCAAGGTACTCGGGCTGGTCCGGTGCCGCTTCCGGGCTGACGGTCCAGCGCCACATGGCTTCTTCGGCTTCGGCGCTCGGGTTTTCGAGGTGACGGCCTTCAAAGCTGATGTGCAGCAGGTTGGCGTCCATCGAGTATGGCGCGCCGCCATTCTTGTGCTTCATGTCGACGGCGATGCCGGCGTCTTCGGCGTACTTCAGCAGCTTCTCGCGTGACAGCAAATCCCATTCGCGCCATGGTGCAATGATCTTCACGTTCGGCATCAGCGCATAGGCGCCGAGTTCGAAACGGACCTGGTCATTGCCCTTGCCGGTGGCGCCGTGCGAGATCGTGTCGGCGCCGCTTTCGCGGGCGATTTCGATCAGGCGCTTGGCGATCAGCGGACGGGCGATTGACGTACCGAGCAGGTATTCGCCTTCGTAGACGGTGTTGGCGCGGAACATCGGGAAGACGAAGTCGCGCACGAATTCTTCGCGGACGTCATCGATGTGGATGTTCTCCGGCTTGATGCCGAACTTCAGTGCCTTCTGGCGTGCCGGTTCGAGTTCTTCGCCTTGGCCGAGGTCGGCAGTGAAGGTGACGATTTCGCACTGGTAGTTATCCGGCAGCCATTTCAGGATGACCGAGGTATCCAGGCCGCCGGAATAGGCCAGCACGACTTTCTTGATATCGCTCATTTTTCTATCTTCCTTAAATCAATAATTGGGGGGAGGTGGCCCGTAGGGTGGGCACATGTGCCCACGCGTGAACGCCGCAAACTACATGCCGGTCAATGTTTCAAACCCGCCCGATAACAAGGTATTCGAGCAAAGCCTTTTGCACATGCAGCCGGTTTTCGGCTTCGTCCCAGACCACCGATTGCGGCCCGTCGATCACCTCAGCGCTGACTTCTTCGCCGCGATGCGCCGGCAGGCAATGCATGAATAGTGCATCGGGTTGCGCGCGCTGCATCTTGGCGGCGTCGACGATCCACCCATCGAAGGCTTTCAGGCGGGCGTTGTTTTCTTCTTCATAGCCCATGCTGGTCCAGACATCGGTCGTCACCAGATGCGCGCCATCGCAGGCATCGGCCGGCTTGGCAAACAGCGTGTAATGGGTGTTGTTGTCGGCGACCAGCGCCGGATCGATGTCGTAGCCGGCCGGTGTGGAGACGTTGACATGGAAGCCAAATACGTCGGCCGCCTGTAACCACGAATACAGCATGTTATTGGCATCGCCGATCCAGGCCACGGTCTTGCCGGCGATCGAGCCGCGCTGTTCGATGAACGTGAACACATCAGCCAGCACCTGGCACGGATGGTATTCATTGGTCAGGCCGTTGATGACTGGCACGCGCGAATTGGCCGCGAAGCGTTCGATGATGTCTTGGCCGAAGGTTCGCACCATGATTACATCGCACATGCGCGACATCACTTGCGCCGCATCCTCGACCGGCTCGCCGCGCCCGAGCTGGCTGTCGCGCGTGTTCAGATAAATCGCCGCGCCGCCGAGCTGGTGCATGCCGGCTTCGAAAGACAGGCGGGTG
>AEPR01000491.1 GCA_000195205.2 Oxalobacteraceae bacterium IMCC9480
ATCGCGATGATTTTCCAGGAGCCGATGACCTCGCTCAATCCGCTGCACCGGATCGGCGACCAGCTCGGCGAGATGCTGCGCATGCACACCACGCTGGACCGCAAGCAGATCACTGAACAGAGCATTGCGATGCTCAAGCGGGTCGGCCTGCCGCGCGCCGAACAGCTGATCGATGACTATCCGCACAGCCTGTCCGGCGGCATGCGCCAGCGCGTGATGATTGCGATGGCCTTGCTGTGCCATCCCGGCGTGCTGATCTGCGACGAGCCGACCACTGCGCTGGACGTGACCATCCAGGCCCAAATCCTCGACCTGATGCGCGACCTCAAGGAGCAGCAGGGAACGGCCATCCTGATGATCACGCATGACCTCGGCGTGGTCGCCGAGATGTGCGAACGCGTGGTCGTCATGTATGCCGGTCAGGTGGTCGAGGAAAGCAGCGTGCGTGACCTGTTCGACGCGCCCGCCCATCCGTACACCACGGCCCTGATGCAGGCGCGCCCGACGCTGGCGGCGACACCCGGCCAGCCCTTGCGGGCGATTCCCGGCATGGTGCCGCCGCCCGGTTCGGTCGACAGCGGTTGCCGTTTTGCGGCGCGCTGCCCGAAGGCCGATACGCAGTGTCGCGCGCAGATGCCCGACCTGATCGAAGTCGCTGCGGGGCATCTGGCCCGTTGCTGGTATCCGGGATGACATTCCCTTCACACTCGCCTGGAACGCCTGCCATGACCCCTCCCCTGCTCAAAGTCAGCGGCCTGAAAAAGCACTTTGCCGGTCGATCCGGCACGCCTGTAAAAGCCGTCGACGATGTCTCGTTCGAGATCGCCGAAGGCCAGACACTCGGGCTGGTCGGTGAATCCGGCTGCGGCAAATCGACTACCGGGCGCAGCGTGCTGCGTCTGATCGAACCGAGCGCCGGCACGGTCGAATTCATGGGTCAGGACTTGATGGCGTTGCGCGCCGAGCCGCTGCGGCGCATGCGTCGCAACATGCAGATGGTGTTCCAGGATCCGTTCGCCTCGCTCAATCCGCGCATGACCATCGGCGAAGTCCTCGAAGAACCGCTGATCGTGCATGACCTGTTCGACCGGCCCACGCGCAAGCGCAAAGTGGCGGAAATATTGGAGCGGGTCGGCCTGAGCCAGTCCTACGCCAGCCGTCATCCGCATGAATTTTCCGGTGGCCAGCGCCAGCGTGTCGGCATCGCCCGCGCCATCATCACGCAACCGAAACTGGTGGTCGCCGACGAAGCCGTCTCGGCGCTGGATGTGTCGATCCAGGCGCAGATCCTGAACCTGCTCAAGGACCTGCAGAAAGAACTCGGCCTGACCTACCTGTTCATCTCGCATGACCTCGCTGTGATCCGGCATGTCAGTGAGCGCATCGGCGTGATGTACCTCGGGCGGCTGGTCGAAACCGGTCCCTGCGACAGCATCTACCGCGACCCGAAACATCCGTACACGCAGGCGCTGTTATCGGCCATCCCGCGCGAACATCCGGACGAAGTGCGACAACGCATCGTCCTGCAAGGCAGCATTCCGAATCCGGCCGCACCACCGTCCGGCTGTCATTTCCATCCGCGCTGCACCAGCTGCATGGAGGTCTGCAAAACCGTCGCCCCGGCACCGGTCGAAATCGCTCCGGGACAGTTCGTGACTTGCCATCTGTATTGCTCACCGCATCGCTAACCATTTTTTTGAACAGGACACCCCATGATGAACCTCGACA
>AEPR01000490.1 GCA_000195205.2 Oxalobacteraceae bacterium IMCC9480
CCGCAACAGGAATCAATCTCGTCGGTTACCGACATCCGATAACCGTGTCAGGGCATGTTGATTGCCGCAATAAAACGGCGTATGCGCCTGGCATTGGTGCCGACATCACTTTTACCGACCCGCGACACCGAGCGCACGTCGATCCGGCTACCGCCGGCGGCCGGCAAGACCCGCACCACGACATCATCCTTGAAGCCAAACCAGCGCGTTGTCGCGGTTGCCTCGATGCGACCGCCGGCGGCGTCATCGGCGACGATCTCCCAGCCCATTTTTTTCACGGCAGCCAGGGCGCGGGCATAGGCATCGGCCGGCACCACCGTCAGCGTCAGCGGCACAATATCGGGATAGCCACGCCGCTGCTGGTCCGCAATCTCAGGACCGCCGTAAGCGGCAGGATTGACCGCGTCGGCCCGCAACGGCAGGATCGCGACGAAGGCCGGCGGATCGCTCAGGTCGGTCGAAATATCATGGATGCGCGGCAGTGTCTGCGCTTGCTGCGCCATTTGCCACGGCACGAAAGCGCTACCGGCACCGATCAGCAAGCCCAGCAGCAAAACCGTCCAGCTACCCCGACGCCAGGTCGGTGCCACCATGCAAATCAGTGACACGACGACCGCCGCGACACCGCAATAAACCACCCAGCGCAGCATCTGGAATCCGACCGGAAAGGCCCACCAGCTAAGCTGGACGCCAATGCCGGAAGCACCCAGCAGGACCAGCGACAGCAGCGCCAGCAATAACGGAATTCGGGAAATTTTCATGGCAGGGAATCCTTATGGAGTGACGCGGTAAACAGCTACGCCGTGTTGAATGGTCGCTGCACGGTAGCACGCAAAGCAAAAGCAGGATGGCAGCCGCACGCACTTTTACTTAGCATGCTAACATTTAGCCTCCTAATCAAAAAGTCCTGCCATGACTCTCCACGACCAGACCCTGATGACCCTGACCATGCGCCTGACGCATGTCGCGCGCGCCTATAAAGCCGCCGCCGACCGGATGGCCGGCGACTTCGACCTGTCGCATGCGACGGCCTGGCCGATGATCATGATCAGCCGCATGGGCGACGGCGTGCGCCCCGGTGCGGTGGCCGAGGCGCTCGGCCTGGAGCCGCCATCGCTGGTGCGGGTACTCGATCAGCTGGTGCTGGCGGGACTGGTAGAACGGCACGATGATGCCAGCGATCGCCGCGCCAAAACCCTGCACCTGACGCCGAACGGTCGCGATCGCGCGGCGCGGCTCGAAGACGCACTCAGGCCATTTCGCGCCAGCCTGTTCGCCGGTGTGAGCGAAGCCGACATCGCCACCTGCACCAGCGTCCTGAGCGCGCTGGATGACGCCATCACCGCATCGGGGTCTTCCCGGTCCGATGCCGACCCGGCATGACACGTCCGGACCGCAGCGAAATCCTCTACTCCTTCAAATGCTTTGGTGCCGCGATGCTGGCCCTGTACGTGGCGTTCCGGATCGGCCTGCCGCGCCCGTTCTGGGCCATGATGACCGCCTATGTGGTGGCCAATCCCTTGTCCGGCCTGGTCCGCTCGAAAGCGGTGTACCGCTTTGCCGGCACCTTGCTCGGCTCGGGCGCGACTGTCCTGCTGGTACCGCAACTTGGGAATTCGCCGGAATTACTGTCGCTGGCATTGGCCGGCTGGGTCGGTGCCTGCCTGTACCTGTCGCTGCTCGATCGCACGCCGCGCTCGTACGTATTCATGCTGGCCGGTTACACGGCAGGCCTGATCGCGTTTCCGGTGGTGGCCGATCCATCGACCGTCTTTGACGTGGCGCTGGCACGGGTCGAGGAAATCAGCCTCGGCATTGCCTGCGCGACGCTGATCCATTCGCTGGTGTTTCCACAGAGCGTAGGCCCGGTCCTGCTCGCCCGCGTCGACCACGCCATCGACGACGCGCGGCGCTGGATCCGCGAAGCCCTCACGGCGGCACCGGAACAGCAGGGCAAGCACGCGCGCTGGAGTCTGGCCGGCGACATCACCGAACTGCGCGTGATGTCGACCCATTTGCCGTTCGATACTTCGCACCTGCGCTGGATGTCCGGTTCGATGCAGGCACTGCACGACCAGCTGGCGCTGATGGTGCCGCTGCTCTCGGCCATCGAAGACCGGCTCGACACGTTGCGCCGGCTCGATCCGGCCAGCGTGACGGATGACTGGCAGGCGCTGCTGGCCGACATCGCGCAGTGGAGCGATCAGACTTCACCGTCAGCGGACAAGACGGCCCGCCTGCGCGCCGGCATCAAGCGCCTCACGCCCGCCATCGGCCGCGATGCCAGCTGGAGCACTCTGCTGCAACTGAACCTGGCCACGCGTCTGCATGCCCTGGTCGATGCCACCGAAACCTGCCTGCGATTGCGCCGCCGGATCGACGATGTGCTGCAGGGACGCGGCCCCATCCCGTCGGTCCGGCCGGACCGTACGGCCGCCAGCGCCCTGCATCTCGATCATGGTCTGGCCTTGCGCTCCGCCTTTGCCGCCTTCATCGCCATCCTGGTCTGCTCCGCCTTCTGGATCGTTACCGGCTGGCCCTCGGGTGCCGCGGCACCGACGATGGCGGCGGTGTTTTGCTGCTTCTTTGCGACCCAGGATGATCCGGTACCGGGCATCCGGATGTTCCTCAATTACACGATGCTGTCGATCCCGATCTCGGCGTTTTACTTGCTGGTGGTGATTCCGTCGGTGCATGATTTTCCGTTACTGATGCTGGCGTCGGCCCCGATTTTTCTGGTGCTGGGCGTGTTCGCCGGCCGGCCGGCCACGGGTTTGCAGGCGATGGCGGTACTGTTTGGCGTGGCCGGCATGATGGGTTTGCAGGACACCGGCAGCGCCGACATGCTGTCGTTTTCGAATGGCATGCTGGCCCAACTGACCGGCCTGGGCGCGGCGGTTTTCTTTACCCGATTGCTGCGCTCGGTCAGCACGCGCCGGGTCGCCCATCGTCTGCTGCGCGCCGGCCGTAACGAACTCGTCAGCATGAGCACCTCGCGCCGGCCGCCGATGCTGACAGCGGTGTCGGCACGCATGCTCGACCGCATCGCGCAGCTATCGTCGCGACTGGCCACCGCCGGACCGGAGCACGATACCAGCGGCAATAACGCGCTGATCGACCTGCGCATCGGTCTGGGCGTGGCGCAATTGCGTGCGCTGCAAACCGGTCTTGAGCAGGCCGGACTGCCGTTGCAGCCGCTGCTGCAGCAACTCGCACAGCACTACCGCCAGCCCGCCGGCGTGCCGGCGACCGGCTTGCTCGATGCCGTCGACACACTGCTGCGGGCGCTCTGCGCGGCGCACCTGGCCGATGCCGGTGCCGCGCTGGCCGGCATCCGTCGCAACCTGTTTCCGGCAGCGCCACCGTACTTTCCGCCATCCCCTGCTGCGGAGCCTTCCCGATGACCGGCGAATTCAGTTTTTACGGCCTCTACATTCCGTGGCTGCTGTTGCTGTCGCTGCTGGCACTGGCCTGCTCGCGCGTCATCAGCTATGTGCTGGCGCGCACCGGCCTGTACCGGCTGATCTGGCATCCGGCGCTGTTCGACTTTGCCCTGTTCATCATCGTGCTGGGTGGTCTCACTTTTTTCTTGCCTCATCAGGCCTACTGACATGCCCTTCAAACTCTCCCTGCCGGCCCTGGGCCGGATCGCCGTCACCCTCGTGACCGTCATTGCCGCGCTGTTTGTCGGCTGGCAGTTATGGCGGCACTACGAGGTCGATCCCTGGACCCGCGACGGCCGCATCAAGGCCGGCGTGGTGCAGGTCGCGCCCGACGTGACCGGCCAGATCACCGCAGTGCAAGTACATGACAACCAGCAGGTGGTGGTCGGCCAGGTGCTGTTCGAGATCGACCGTGCCCGCTTCGCGCTGGCCCTGCGCCAGGCCGATGCCGCGCTGCAGGCGCAGCAGGTGATGCTCACGCAAGCCGAAAAAGAAGCGCGCCGCAATACCGGCCTGGGCGACCTGGTCGCGCAGGAAGCCCGCGAACAGGGTCAGTCAAAAGTGGCGCAAGCCCGCGCCATGCTGGCCGAAGCGGCCGTCGCGCGCGACATGGCAACGCTGAACCTGGCACGCACCCGGGTCGTATCGGCGGTCAATGGCGTGACGACCAATCTGGATCTGCGCACCGGCACCTACGTCACTGCCGGCCATCCGGTGATGGCACTGATCGACCTCGATTCGTTTTATGCCGAAGGCTACTTCGAAGAAAACAAGCTGCCGGGGATACGCGTCGGCGATCCGGTCGCGCTGACGCTGATGGGCGAACGGCGCGCACTCGGTGGCCATGTCGACAGTGTTGCCGGTGGCATCGCCGACCGCGATCGCAGCACCGCCAGCAACCTGCTGCCGAATGTCAATCCGACCTTCAACTGGGTCCGGCTGGCCCAGCGCATTCCGGTACGCATCGCGCTCGACAAGGTGCCGCAAGGCGTGCGACTGGTCGCCGGCCAGACCGTCACCATCGCCGTCCACCCGCAAGCGGACACGGTGCAATGAGGCCCGGTATCGGCGCGGCGCTACTCGTCGCGGGAGTGATCACGCTGGCCGGCTGCGGCACGGTGGTCGGTCCCGATTACCGTGTGCCGGCGCAGGCGGTGGTGCGCCAGCCGGCCGCATCAGCCGCCTTTGCCAGCGCGGCCGAAGCCGCCTTCGATGCGCGCGCTCTGCCGCCGCAATGGTGGCGGCTGTATCAGGATCCGACGCTCGACGGACTGGTTGCGCGGGCCTTCGCTGCCAATACCGATTTGCGTGTCGCCGCCGCCAACCTCGCGCGTCTGCAAGCCTTGCAGGTCGAAGCCGCCCGACTGGGTCGTCCCGACATTTCGGTGCATGCGGCACCGGCCTACGGACGGCCATCGGCGGCGGCACTCGGGCGCGATGCGCCATTGCCGGCCAGCTGGTCACAGGATACCGGCGTGACGATGTCCTACCAGCTCGATCTGTTCGGCAAGATCGCCCGCACCATCGAAGCCGCCGGTGCCGACAGCGCCGCCGCGCAAGCTGCGCTGGACCTGGCACGGGTGACGGTCGCGGCCGAAACCGCGCGGGCCTATGTCGATGCCTGCGCCGCTGGCCAGCAAATCCTGGTGGCGCGCCACTCGGTCGCGCTGCAACAGCAATTCGTCAAGTTGACCGGCCAGCGCATCGCCGCCGGTCGCGGCAATGCCCTCGACGAAAGCCGTGCACAAGGTCAGCTCGACCAGTTGCGTGCCGCCGTGCCGCCACTGCTGGGCCAGCACCGCACCGCGCAATTTCGTCTGGCCGTGCTGACCGGTGACTTGCCCGGCACGCTGTCGGCCAACATCGACGAATGCCACATCCCGCCGCGCCTGCAACAAGCGATCCCGGTCGGCGATGGTGCCGCGCTGCTGCGACGGCGTCCCGACATCCGCCAGGCCGAGCGCAATCTGGCCGCCACCAGCGCGCGTATTGGCGTGGCGACGTCTGCGCTGTATCCCGATATCCAGCTCGGTTTGTCGGGTGGCAGCAGCGGCAGCCTCGGGCAGTTCGGCACGGCCAGCTCGCTGCACTGGAGCCTGGGTCCGCTGATTTCGTGGACGCTACCGGCCACCGGTTCTGCGCGCAGTCGTATCGCCCAAGCCGAAGCCGGCAATAGCGCGGCGCTGGCACGCTTCGATGGCACGGTGCTCAAGGCCTTGCGCGAAGTCGAAAGCGCGTTGACGGTTTATGCGCGCGAACTCGATCGCAATGCGGCGCTGCACGATGCCCGCGACCAGGGCGCGCGCGCCTCGGAACAAGCGGCCACGCTGTTTCGCCATGGCCGCACCGATTTCCTGACGACGCTCGATGCCGAGCGCACACTGGCCAGCGCCGAAAGCCAGCTGGCCAGCTCGGATGCGCTGCTGGCTAGCGAGCAGGTGACGCTGTTTCTGGCCCTGGGCGGCGGCTGGGAAAATGGCACCATCCCATAACATGACTTGAGAAAAATCAAGCATGGCCCGCTCCGGATACGGTGTACTGCAGGACCTCCACTCCTGACAAGAGCCCTCCGATGCTGCGCCCCATCCCGCTCCGCCCCCTGCTTGCCGCCCTCAGTGTCGTCCTTGTCACCAGCAGCAGCGGCGCACAAGCCAGCGCCGCCCTACCCGCTTTCAAGGCCGACCCGATGCAGACCTCGGTATCCGGACTGTCCTCCGGCGCGTTCATGGCGGTGCAATACCAGGTCGCTTTTTCAAAAACAGTCAGGGGAGCCGGTGTGGTTGCCGGCGGTCCGTATTACTGTGCCGGCACGCTAGGCTACGCGGCCGCCGCGATCTGCATGGGCATGGTGCCGTTCATGCCGCCCAATCCGAACCTGATGCTCGACGCCGCGCAAGCCTTTGCCGCCAGCGGGCAAATCGATCCGCTGGACGGCCTGCAAAATGACCGCATCTATGTCTTCAGCGGCACCAAGGATACGGTGGTCTACCAGCAGGCCGTCGATGCGACGGTGGATTTTTTCAAGCTGGCCGGTGTGCCGGCAGCGCAAATCAAGTACGTCAACAAGGTGCCGTCCGGCCACGCACTGATCACGCCCAAATACGGCAACACCTGCCCCGCTAATGCCGCGCCGTACATCAGCCATTGCAAGGTCAAGGGAACCGGGTATGACCAGGCTGGCGACATGCTCGGGCACATCTACGGCAAACTCAATGCGCCGGTCGCCGCTCCCGCGGGCCAGATCGTCGCGTTCAACCAGCGTGAATTCGTCGATGCCGGCAGCGGCATGGCCGGGGATGGCTATCTGTACGTACCGACCTCCTGCGCACAGGACAGCAGTGGCTGCAAAGTGCATGTCGCGCTGCACGGCTGCGAGCAATCGGTCGCGGTGGTCGGCAATGACTTTTACAGCGATACCGGCTACAACAACTGGGCTGACAGCAACCGCTTGCTGGTGCTGTACCCGCAAGTCAATGCCTCGACGGCACCCTACAATCCGAAAGGTTGCTGGGACTGGGTCGGTTACACCGGCCCGGCCTATGCAACCACATCCGGAGTCCAGCTGGCCGCCATCAAGGCGATGGTCGACCGCCTGACTGCCAAGCCCTGAGGCCCGTCAATCCGGCATCAGACCAGCCCCATCCAGCCCAGCAGCGCGCCCAGCGCCAGCAACCACAGCAGATGCAAACGGGTGCGCCAGATGATGATGCCGCTGGCGGCACTGAGCAGCCACAGCGGCCAATTGGCCATGCTGGCACCATTGCTGGCGGTCAGAATCCAGCCGGTCGAGAGCAGCAGCGCGATGACGATCGGTGCCATGCCCTGCTTGAAAGCGCGCACGCCCAGCAAATGCCGGTTGCGATGGCCCCATTGCGCAGTCAGATAAGTGATCGTCGTACTCGGCAACATGATGCCTATCATCGTCACCGCGACACCGCCGAATGCGGCCAGCGTACTGCCCGCATTGATCCCGACCTGCCATCCCATCAGGGCCACGAACAGCACATTCGGTCCCGGCGCTGCCTGCGCGATCGCAATGGCGGCATTGAACTGGGCCGGCGTGAGCCACTGGTGCTGCTCGACCAGATAGCGATGCATTTCGGCGGTGGTCGAAATGGCGCCGCCGATCGACATCAGCGACAGCAGCAGGTAGTGGGCAAACAGGCTGAACCAGTCGCCGGCATCGAGCACTAGGTGCAAGGGCGTGCTCACCGGACCAGCTTGCGGTAAGTCAATACGCAGGAGATGCCGCCCAGTCCCAAAAGGACATAGAGCAGTGGCACGCGCAGCAGCGCGATCAGCAGGAATCCGAGCGCGCAAAAGAACAGGCTCAAGGGCAGCTTCAGCGGATGGGATTGCAAGGTCCCGGCCAGCTTGAGGCCGGTCGCCGCAATCAATCCGGCCGACACCGCTGCCATCCCGCGCAAGGCCCCGGCCACGCCGGGATAGCTGGCGTAGTGCGCGTGCAGCAATCCCAGTAACAGGACGATCACCAGCGGCACCGCCAGCATGCCGGCCAGCGCGACCAGTGCACCGCGCAAACCGAAGTAGCGACCGCCTATCATCAATGCGAGGTTGACGACATTGGGACCGGGCATGACTTGCGCGACGGCCCACTCCTCGATAAATTCCTCGCGCGTCAGCCAGCGCTTTTTTTCAACAAGCTCGCGTTGCACCACCGCCAGCACGCCGCCAAAGCCCTGCAAGGCCAGCAGGGTAAATGAAACAAACAGGTCGGTCAGTGAGGCGGGACGCGGATGGTCCGCAAGAGAGGATGAATTCATTGCGCATTGTAATGGCAGGTCGATGCCGGCCCCGTACTAGACAGTATCGTAGGGTGTGCCGACCCTACGATGACGGACGAAAAAAAACACCCTGACATCACGCGATGTCA
>AEPR01000489.1 GCA_000195205.2 Oxalobacteraceae bacterium IMCC9480
ATGAGGATCAGCAGCGCAGCCAACAGCGCGCGCATGACCATGCGACCGGTTGAAGATGCTCGTTGATGTGCTGTCATGCTGCCTCCGTCGTTATGGTTGGCCGGGGATGTCTGTGATCCCCGTGCTGAATCAAGAGCCACTATAAAACGGCAATCTTTCAATTGGCTTTCAAGCGCGCCGGATTACACTGCGGTCTTTTAACGGGCAGGCAGATGAGATGCGGATTTTATTGGTCGAAGATCATCTGGAACTGTCGCGCTGGTTGTCCAGGGCCTTGCAGGATGTGCACATGACGGTCGAGTGCGCCAGCAATGGTGCCGATGCCGATGCGCTGCTGCACACGCAGGATTACGCGCTGGTGCTGCTCGACCTGACGCTGCCGAAGATGGATGGCCTGGATGTGCTGCGACGTTTGCGCGCACGCGGCGGTGCGCGCGGCAAGACACCGGTCATGATCCTGACCGCGCGCGGCGGTCTCGACGATAGGGTGCAGGGGCTCAACCTGGGAGCCGACGATTACCTCGCCAAGCCGTTCGAACTGGTCGAACTCGAAGCACGCGTGAAAGCGCTGCTGCGCCGCAGTCAGGGCAATGAGGCGCTGGTGCTGCGCTGTGGTGCCTTGCACTTCGATACCGTCACGCGGATGTTCACCTATGGCGGCACGGCACTGGCACTGACGCCGCGCGAACATGCCGCGCTCGAAGCGCTGATCGGTCGTGCTGGTCGCGCGATCTCGAAAGACACGCTGTTCGGCGCGGTCTTCGCGCTCGACGATGATGTCAATCCGGATGCGCTGGATCTGGTCATCCACCGGGTCCGCAAAAAGCTCGATAGCGCTGCCGCCGACGCCGCCGCCATCACCACCTTGCGCGGTATCGGCTACCTGCTGCAGGCACGCGATGCCGCGCACTGACGCTCCGGTACCGCTGGGCAGTTTGCGTCATCAGCTGCTGCGCTGGCTGCTCATCCCGCTGGCGATCCTGATGGTGATCGATGCGATCTCGGTGTACCGCAATGCGCTCGATGCGGCCGACATGGCCTATGACCGCTCGCTGCTGGCGTCGACGCGAGCACTGGCCGAACGGGTCGCCATTGTTGATGGCAAGGTCGTCGCCGACGTGCCGTATGTGGCGCTGGATAGTTTCGAGACCGATACGCTGGGCCGGATGTATTACAAGGTCACCGGCCTGCACGGCGAATCGGTGTCCGGTTATGCCGACCTGCCGCCGGTGCCCGCTGATGTCCCGCGCTCTGAAAATTATCCGGCGCTGGTGCGGTTTTATCACGCCACCTATCACGGCGAACCGGTGCGTATCGCCGCACTGCTGCAACCGGTGTATGACGATTCGATGCGCGGCATCACGCTCATTCAGGTCGGCGAAACTTTGGAAGCGCGACGCGGCTTGTCGAACCAGATCCTGTTCGATACCTTGCTGTGGCAAGCCGGCATGGTGCTGGCCGTGGCGACGCTGGTCTGGTTCGCGGTGCGGCTGGTACTGCGTCCGCTGATGCGCCTGAAGACCGAGCTCGAGACGCGCGCCGTGTCGGATCTGTCGGATGTCGACCCGGCGCTGGTGCATCGCGAAATGCAGCCGCTGGTCATTGCGATGAATGGTGCAACGGCGCGCCTGCAGCAACTGATCGCCAGCCAGCGCCGCTTCATTGCCGATGCCTCGCACCAGCTGCGCACCCCGCTGACGCTACTCAAAACCCAGGCCGCACTGGCACTGCGCGAGATCGACCGGCAGCCGGCCGATATCAGCGCCTTGCGCGCCATCGTGCAAGGCGTTGCCGGCACCACCGACGCCACGGTGCAACTGGCCAACCGGCTGCTGACGCTGGCGCGCATCGACCATGGCAACTGGGCCTTCGAAGCGGTCTCGCTGCGCGCCATTGCCGGTCAGGTCGGGCTCGAGATGGCGCTGCCGGCAGTGCGCAAACAGATCGACCTGTCGCTCGATGAAGGGCCGGACGTGATCGTGCATGGGCAGCCGTTATTACTGCATGAGTTGATCGCCAATCTGGTCGGCAATGCGCTCGATTACACCCCGGCAGGGGGCAGTATCGCGGTGCGGATCAGCGCCGCAACGGATGGTCGCGGCGCGCTGCTGGAAGTCGAAGACACCGGCTGCGGCATTGCCGCCGATGAGCGCGAGAAGGTGTTTGCGCCGTTCTATCGCAGCGCGTCGGCGCTGGATTGTCATCCGGGCGGGGCAGGGCTGGGGCTGGCGATTGTTCGGGATATCGCGCTGCTGCATGGTGCCCGGGTCACGCTGGCCGCTGCCGGCGCGGACAGCGGATTATTGGTGAGGGTGACCTTTCCGCTACCGGCGTAATGGCTGAGTCCGCAGCTCAGCGCGCCGACTCCCGGCGACGACGCACCATCACGCCCATCAGACCCAGACCGGCCAGCAGCATCCCGTAGGTCGACGGTTCCGGTACGGCCGAGACATCGGTGTAGACCCCGTCAAACCGGTAGGCCGTGCCGACGCCATTGATGCGGGTGCCGCCGAGCAGCGCCTGGAAACTGGCGTTGCTCGAATAGTCGCCGAGGAAGCGGAACGCGTAGCCGGAATTGGCGGCGACGTATTCGGTGAAGGTCAGCGTCTTGCCGGCGACGATGCTGCCAAGACCATTGAAGGTCAGCGACGATCCACCGAGGGCAATCGCCGAATTCCCGCCCAGCGACAGGCTGGCAAAGGTTTGCCCGTTCGCGCCGCCCGCATTGACCAGTTGCAGCATGCCGCCGTCGAGCGCCAGCGCACTGCCGGATGCAAGGCGGTTGGCACCATCGAGCGTCAGCGTGCCGCCGCTCAGTTGCGTGGTGCCGGTGTAGGTATTGACGCCCGACAGCGTGACACTGCCACTGGTGATGTTGACGTTGGCAAAGTTGGAGATCGTGCCGTCATACGCGAAACGGTTGCCGGTACCCGGATCGATCTGCATGGTGTTGCCGATGTTGCCAGCGCCACCATTGATACTGCCGATGACCGACGCGCTACCGCCCGTGATGACGACCGAATTGCCGGCGCTGCCGAGTTCGATCGCCTTGCCGCTGCTGGCACCATTGATGAAACCGGCATTGATGATGTCGGTGCGGTCGGCACCGGTGACGATCGCAGCATTTGCCGTGCCACCGCCGAGGATAGTCGCGCCGGCATTGTTGGTGATGCTCACGCGATTGCCGCTGGCCAGACCGGTGGCGATGATGGCCGAATCGGTCTGGCCACGGATCACGCCGCCCGCCTGATTGAGGATGACGGCATTGCCGTAGATGCCTTCGCGCTGTCCGGCCAGCACACCGCTGGTAATGTCATTGCCCGACAGCGTGATGCCGCGACCCACCGCATTGGTATTGCCGGCACCGACCAGACCTTCGATCAGGCCGGAATTGGTGATCGTGCCGCCACCGACGGTAATGCCTTCGCTGAAGGCCGGACCGCTGCCTGCCGCGCTGAACGCATTGACTGAACGGATGATGCCGCTGTTGGTGATGTTGGCGAGGCCGTCGACATCGACACCATCGCCATCACCGGTGACGCCGTTGCCGGCAATCGTGCCGCGGTTGGTGATGGTGACCAGTTGCCGCGCATTGAAGCCGTCAAGGTTGATGCCCGCTCCATTGTTGCCCCGGATGATGCCGCCGGTGTCGTTGATCACGCCCATCGTGAACGACACCGTGCTGTCTTTTGCACCACCGGTGATGCCATGACGGCCGCCGTCGACCAGGCCGGTGGCTGCATTGGTGATGAGGATGCCCGTGTTGTCCTGACCGTCGATGCCGTCGCTGCTATTGCCGAGAAGGGTAGACGAGCGGATCGTGCCGGCATTGAACACGATCCCGTTGCTGCCTGCCCGCACGGCATCGGCCTCGCGCGCCTGCATCAGCCCGCCGGCGAAATTGTTGATGGTGCTGGCACCGGTGACGATGGCGGCAAAATCGACCGCTTGTGCGCCACTTGCGGAGGCGTTGTTCGAGATCAGCGAGCCGTAGTTGTTGAGGATGACCGTGGCACCCGGCTTGGCCAGCTGGATCACATCGGCATCGGCAGACTGCATCACTGCAGCGGCATTGCTGGACGAGCCGTTGTTGATGGTCAGGCCGGTGACACCGGTGTTGTCACGCACCACGCGTCCGGTTCCGGTTTGCGACATCGTGCCGGCATTGTTGATGGTGGCGTTATTGCCATTGACGGTGACGGCGACTGCAGTGCCGTCGACGG
>AEPR01000488.1 GCA_000195205.2 Oxalobacteraceae bacterium IMCC9480
CCAGACCGTGTAGCCGATGGCCGATGCCAGCGCGCCCGACAGCACCGCATACACGATGCCCATGCCATCAAGACGCTGTTGCGCCAGCAGTGCGATGGCCAGCACGATTGCCATCGGCGCGGCGCGCACGAAATTGCCGGCGGTTTCGCCGGCCGGATCGGCCACGCCGCGTCCGCGCAGCGAGTACACGCCCCAGGCGATGCCCGCTGCCATCATCAGCAATGCGCCACCCAATGGCGGGGCCGACAGGCCCGGCAGCAGGAACATCACTAGTCCGGCCAGCGCGATGACGAGGCCGGCGATCTGGCCCCGACCGAAGCGTTCGCCGGCACGCAAGCCGGCCGCGATCATCGTCGCCTGCACCGCGCCGAACAGCAACAGCGCGCCGGTACCGGTCGACAGCGACACATAGGCAAACGAAAATCCGGCCGCATAAATCATCAGCGCCAGCGCCGACCACCAGTTGCCACCGAGCCGTCCGGCGGTAGTGACGCCGGCTGGCGGGGCCCGCCGTAGCCAGACCAGCAGCACCAGCATCAGCGCCCCCGAGACCACCCGGATCGCGGTGAAGCTGGCCGCATCGATGCCGGTGCGCTGGAAGGCCAGCCGGCACAGGATGGAGTTGCCGGCGAAGCAGAGCACGGCGAACAGGGTGAAGCAAGTCAGGCGAAGGGTGGACATGGACTTCCTGGCAAGGAGAAATCGCGGCCGGCGCATATCATCGCGCCGCCGACAGGCTCAATACGCAGCGCGTTGCCGCGTTACTCGTCAGCCCCGCAGCACTTCTTGAATTTCTTGCCGCTACCGCACGGGCAGTCATCGTTGCGGCCGACCTTGGGCGAATCGCGCTGGACGGTTTCGACGCCGGAGGTACGGATCGGCGCCCAGTATTTGAGGATGTGCGGGATCGCCGATTCGATCTCGATGGTCATCTTGTGTGCCTTCAATGGCGTGTCGACCAGATGCATTTCGCTCTCTTCGATTTCTTCGGCGCCGAGCAGATAGATCGGTCGCATGATGTCGGCCAGGTTGGAGGTCCAGATCGGTGCCCACGCGTCGGCGCGCAATTGCGTGCCTTCCCAGAAGCCCCAGGCCCAGGCTTCGCCATCGAGCAATTGCTTGCCTTCGAATTCGAATTCGCAAAACAGCGGTTCGAACTCTTTCGGCGCGACTTCGAAGGTGATCGCAACTTCGTTCATGAAGCGCGAGATCAGGCCGACGATGTGGTCGAATTCTTTCGGGTTCTTGAAGTCCGGACCGGTCTCGTCGGACTCGCCCCAGATAGGCGGCAGCCATTCGGCCAGCGGCACCATTTCCGGACCGATCACGAGGGCGGTGAAGTAACCGTGCAGCGAATCCATCGTCATGCAGTCTTCGGCACAACGGTCGGAAAGCAAAAATTTGTCGAGTTCGTCGAACTCTTTGTCGGACAAGGGCTGGTCGAGATGCATGGAAAACTCCGGCGAATTGAATGGGGCGTAGTGTACGGCCTTGATCGCTTGCCGGTCCGATCAAATGCACTCGTGCTGATCGGTGCGGCCGTACAATGCCCGCCATGAACCCACCTTCGATTCCCTCATTT
The DNA here is from genome assembly GCA_000195205.2 of Oxalobacteraceae bacterium IMCC9480. GTDB lineage: Bacteria > Pseudomonadota > Gammaproteobacteria > Burkholderiales > Burkholderiaceae_D > Actimicrobium. The sequence continues at coordinate 1,583 of AEPR01000488.1, forward strand.
GCCGACCTCAGTCCCGACCTGGTGCTCGATGCGCTCGATAGCATCGGCCTGCATGGCGATGGCCGCTTGCTGGCCCTGAACAGTTATGAAAACCGCGTCTACCAGATCGGCATCGACGATGGCCCGCCGGTGGTCGCCAAGTTCTACCGGCCAGGTCGCTGGAGCGATGCAGCGATCCGCGAAGAGCACGCCTTCGTCGAAGAACTGGTGGCGCAGGAAATCCCGGTGGTCTCGGCCACGCGGCTCGGCGATGGCAACAGCCTGCACACGCTCGACGGCTTTCGCTTCGCGGTATTTGCACGCCACGGCGGTCGCGCACCGGAACTCGATGATCCCGACACGCTGGAATGGATGGGCCGCTTCATCGGTCGCATCCACGCGGTCGGCAAGCTCAAGCCCTTCATCGAACGGCCCACGCTGGATATCCACAGCTTCGGCACCGAGCCGCGTGCGTGGCTGCTCGCCCATGACTTTATTCCGCCCGAATTGCTGGCCGCCTGGCAGAGCGTGACGACGATGGCGCTCGATGGCGTGCGCCGCTGTTACGACCGCGCCGGCGATGTCGCCAGCCTGCGTTTGCATGGCGATGTCCATAGCGGCAACGTGCTGTGGACCGACGCCGGTCCGCACTTCGTCGACTTCGATGACAGCCGCAACGGGCCGGCCATCCAGGACCTATGGATGATGCTGTCGGGCGAGCGCGCCGACATGGTCCGGCAGATGTCGGACCTGCTGGCCGGCTATGACGACTTTTGCGATTTCGATCCGCGCGAACTGCATCTGATCGAAGCCTTGCGTACTTTGCGGCTGCTGCATTACTCGGCATGGCTGGCACGGCGCTGGGATGACCCTGCATTCCCGGTCGCGTTCCCGTGGTTTAACACGCAGCGATACTGGCAGGATCGGATTCTGGAATTGCGCGAGCAGGTGGCGTTGATGGATGAGGCGCCGTTGCGGGTGTGACAGTTACCTTGTCCTGGTTCCACTCTCACCCTTCCTCTTTAACTTTACTTTTGATCATGCAAAAAATTCGATACGCAATCCTCGGCGGCAGCGGCCTGTACAACATGGACGGCCTGCAAGACCTGCAGGAAGTCTCCATCGACACGCCATTCGGCGCACCCTCGGACACGATTCATCTCGGTACGATCGAGGGCGTGCAGGTCGCCTTCCTCGCGCGCCACGGTCGCGGCCATCGCCTGCTGCCGACCGAGATTCCGTACCGCGCCAACATCTGGGCGCTCAAGAGTCTGGGCGTCGACTACCTGCTGTCGGTCTCGGCCGTCGGG
>AEPR01000487.1 GCA_000195205.2 Oxalobacteraceae bacterium IMCC9480
GATGTTGCGCTTGACGACATCCATGCCGACGCCACGACCGGAGACATCGGTGACGATGTCGGCAGTCGAAAAACCGGGTGCAAAAATGAGCTGCCAGACTTCCGGATCGGTCATGTCATCCGAGACGGCCAGACCGTTTTCGGCGGCCTTTTGCAAGATGCGTTCGCGGTTCAGGCCACCGCCATCGTCGCTGACTTCGATGACGATATTGCCGCCCTGATGGCCGGCAGACAGCGACAGGCGACCGGTTTCATTCTTGCCACCGGCCAGCCGGATGGCCGGCGTTTCGATGCCGTGATCGATGCTGTTGCGTACCAGATGCGTGAGCGGATCGACGATGCGTTCGATCAGGCCCTTGTCGAGTTCGGTGGCGGCGCCGACGGTGACGAAGTCGACTTTTTTGCCGAGCTTGGTCGCCAGGTCGCGCACCATGCGCGGAAAACGGGCAAACACGTAATCCATCTGCATCATGCGGATCGACATCACGGCTTCCTGCAGGTCGCGGGTATTGCGGGTCAGTTGCGAGACGCTGTCGAGCAGGCGCTCATGCTTCATCGGGTCTAGCGTATCGGTGCGCTGCTCGATCATGGCCTGCGTGATCACGAGCTCGCCCACCAGATTGATCAGCTGGTCGACTTTTTCGATGCTGACGCGAATTGAACTGGCTTCGGCCGACGCAGCCTTGTCGGTCTCGCGGCGCTGATGGGCGCGCTTGTCGGCCTCGCCGGTGCCCTGCGCGGCAACCGCATCCAGATGCGATTCGGTCACTGGCAGCGCGGCCGGCTCGTGTTCGATGACGACTTCCGGCGGTGCATCGGTTTTACCCTGGGGCACGAATGGGGCGAAGAAGCCGTAGCCCTGTTGCGATTCCTGGTCCTGCTCCTGCCGGGTGCCGGCCGCGGCCGGTGTCAGATTGCCGAAACGGCTATCGGCCGGCTCGAAAAATCCATAGCCGAGTTCGGCATCACTGGCGCTGGCAGGAGCCGGCAGCAAGGTGATGATCAGCGCATCGGGATCGAGTACGAAGGAACACAGTGCAATGATGTCGGCAGCCGATTCATTGGTTGCCAGTTCGAAGACGGCGCGCTGGTCGGGCAGGCGCGAGCGCACGATGGTGCCGAGCAAGCCAAGCTCGCTGGCCAGCGCATCGATATCGCGTTCGCTGGTTTCCGGCAATTCGATATGAAAGCGATGCGCGAAGACGCCGCCGTCCGCCGGGATCTCCGGCGCAACCGGGATTACTGCCACCGGCATCGGCACATGCACTTCCGACAGCGACTGCAACAGCATGCGCACATCACCGACCTCCTCGAGATCGACTGCGGTGCCGAGACGATGGCCGTCCAGCTGCATCTTGAGAACATCCTTGGCGGCCAGGAAGGCTTCGACATGGTCGGCGGTGAGCGCGGTTTCGCCCTTGCGGATGCGGTCGAGCAAGGTTTCGAGGACGTGCGTGACTTCGCCCAGATCGGTGATGCCGAAGGTCGAGGAACCACCCTTGATCGAATGCGCAGCGCGGAAAATCGCGTTCAGGTCTTCCGGATCCGGATTGCTCACATCTACCGCGAGCAGCAACTTTTCCATTTCCGCCAGCAGTTCTTCCGTCTCTTCGAAGAACACCTGAAAAAATTGACTCATGTCGATCGTCATTGCAGCGCTCCGTAAAACCGTGATGTTCGCGCCGGCGGCATGACTGCCTGCCCGCGCCACTGTGAGGACAACGGCATCGTTAGCCGATCACCTTCTTGACCACTTCGGTGAGGCGTTGCGGATCGAACGGTTTGACCAGCCAGCCATTGGCACCTGCGGCACGGCCCTTGGCTTTCATTTCGTCGCTGGCTTCGGTGGTCAGCATCAGGATGGGAACGCGCTGATAACTCGGCAGCGCGCGCAGCGAGCGGATCAAGGTCAGGCCGTCCATGCGCGGCATGTTCTGATCGGTCAGCACCAGGTCAAAGGCTTGCAACCGCGCCTTGTCGAGACCGTCTTGGCCATCGACCGCTTCGGTCACCAGATACCCGGCGGCCTTGAGACTGAACACCACCATTTGCCTGAGTGAACCTGAATCGTCCACTGCGAGTATCGATTTTGCCATGTGTGCTCCGCTATGCTGTTGATCTGTTCGTTGTGCCAAATGTCGCTGCCCCTCCGTCTGCCGGAGGATTGACGCGCGCTTAAAATAATTCGATGTCGCCTGATTCCATGTGGGTCTGACTAACGGCTTTGGGCAACTGCGCGCCATCAAGCTGAACCCGGCTGCTGGCAATCCCGCCGCTGGCAAGCGCCAGTTGCGCGACCACCTGGTCGACAGGCGCGTCCGGGCCGATCGCTGCCGCCGTCGACCCGAGTACGTTGATCATGCCGCGCAGGCTATCGACGTGACCCAGCGTTCGTTGCAGCAACTGGCTGGTCATGTCCTGGAACTGCAAGCCTGTCACGGCCGCATTGACGTGCCGGTCGATGTCGTGCTGCAGCACTTGCAAATGCGCGCGCGCTTCCTTGTCGGCCAGCCCGCCTTCCAGCAAGCGCACGATCGCATCCTGCTGGACGCTGATGACTGCATGGATGGACATGAAACTCGCGCCCAGTTTGTCGATCGCTTCGGTCAGCAATAAGGAGGTTTGGGTGAGGTCGGTTTCGACTTCGGCAAGATGACCAGCACCTTGCCCGGCCACTGCACCGAGCAGTTGCCGGATCTGGTGGGCCAGCGGATTGTCTGGCGTCATCGCGATGCCCATTGCGGATTCAAGCGGGTTCATCGCGGCACCACTGCGGTGGGGGCTGGTGCGCGTGCCGGCACTGCTACCGGTGCCGGCGTGGCAGTCACGTTGGCCGGACCGACGG
>AEPR01000486.1 GCA_000195205.2 Oxalobacteraceae bacterium IMCC9480
CGGCACGCTGTTCCTCGATGAAATCGGCGAGATGCCACTGGAGCTGCAACCGCATTTTTTGCGCGTGCTCGAAGAAGGCGAGATTTACCGCATCGGCGAGACAGTGCCGAGAAAAATCAGCTTCAAGCTGATCTCGGCCACCAACCGTGATTTGCACGAGGAAGTCACGCAAGGCCGTTTTCGGATGGATCTTTTTTATCGGGTCTCGGTGACCAGCATCCGCATTCCGCCGCTGCGCGAACGGCGTGGCGACATCGCGGCACTGGCGGCGCATTTTTTGCGGCAGTTCGCCGAACGCTACGGCATGGCCGGCAAGGAGATCGGGCCGGACGTCCTCGCTGCGCTCGAGCAGCATCCGTGGCCGGGCAATGTGCGTGAACTGCGCAATGCGATCGAAAACATGTTCCTGATGGCGGGTACCGCACCGGTGCTGCAGCTCGATGCACTGCCCGAGGCGATCGCGCCGGCGCTGGCCGCGGGTCCGCTACCGGCTGATGCGACGCGGGGCAAGCTCGAAGGTATCGAACTTGCGTCGATTCGCGCCACGCTGGCGGCGGACCACGGCAACCTGACGCAGGTGGCCAGGCATCTGGGGATTGCCAAGAGCACGCTGTACGTCAAGCTCAAAAAATACGGACTGGATCAGGATGTGGACGGAGCGAGGGGCATTGTCAGTCCTTGACCGGGTCCGGCTTTCCCATCCCCGCCAGCACACAGCGCATCATCCCCAGCGCGAGTTCCTCTTCGCCTATCAGGATTTTTCCGACCTGTTCCTTGCGCAGCAGCTCGGCTTCCTCGACGTTGTGGGTGCGCACCACGCATTCGATGGCCGGGTTGAGCATGCGCGCGGTCTGGATCATTTTGCGGACATGGAAAGTGTCCGGCGTGGCGATGACCAGGAAGCGGGCGCGGGCGATGTGGGCCTGGATCAGCACCGCAGGTTCGCCTGCATTGCCGGCCACCGCGGCGATGCCGTCTTCACGCAATTGCTCGACGATGTCGCGGTTCTGTTCTGCCACGACGAAGGCGATGCGCTGTTCGGTCAGCTGCGCGGCAATATGCCGTCCGACCCGGCCATAGCCGACCAGCACGACCTGGCCGGTCAGCCGGTGGTGCTCGGTGGTGGTTGGCAATTCGGCCAGCGGATCCATCTTGCGTTCGAGCTTGCGTGCCAGCGCCGAGCGCTTGCGTATCCATGCCTGGGCCGGCTCGATGGTGGTGAACAGCAGCGGATTGAGCGCAATCGAAATGATCGCGCCGGCCAGAATCAGGCTCTGGCCTTCCTGTGGCAGCAAGCCCAGCGAGACGCCCAGCGCGACCAGGATGAACGAGAATTCACCAATCTGCGCCAGGCTGGCCGAGACCGTCAGCGCGGTATTGAGCGGATAGCGCATCGCCAGCACCAGCGCCAGCGCCACGATGGATTTGCCAAACATGATGATGGCGACCGTGATCGCGACATGCCACGGACTGTTGACCAGCACCATCGGATCGAACAGCATGCCGACCGACACGAAGAACAGCACCGAAAACGCATCGCGCAGCGGCAGGGTTTCGGTGGCGGCGCGATGGCTCAGTTCGGATTCGCGCAGCACCATGCCGGCAAAAAACGCGCCCAGCGCGAACGACACGCCGAACAGCTTGGTCGCACCGAAGGCGATGCCGACGGCCGCTGCGATCACGCACAAGGTGAACAGTTCGCGCGAGCCGGTCTTGGCCACTTGCCACAGCATCCACGGAAACACCCGCCGTCCGACCACCAGCATGAAGATCAGGAAGGCCGCGACCAGACCCAACGTCTTGGCCAGCGTCGGCCACAGAGCACCGGCGTCCGGCTCCACATGCCCGCCCAGCGCGCCGGATAGCGCCGGCAGCAGCACCAGCGCCAGCACCATCACCAGGTCTTCGACCACCAGCCAGCCGACCGCGATACGGCCATTGAAGGATTCGAGCACGCCGCGATCTTCCAGCGCACGCAGCAGCACCACGGTGCTGGCCACCGACAGCGCCAGGCCGAACACCAGTCCGGCACCGAGGCTCCAGCCCCACAGATGCGCCACACCCATGCCCATCAGCGTAGCTACGGCGATCTGCAGGATCGCCCCGGGGATGGCAATGCCGCGCACCTCGAGCAGATCGTTCATCGAAAAATGCAGGCCCACGCCAAACATCAGCAGCATCACGCCGATCTCGGCCAGCTGGCCGGCCAGCGCGACATCGGCCACGAAGCCCGGTGTCGCCGGTCCGATCAGCATGCCGGCGACCAGGTAGCCGATCAGTGCCGGTAACTTCAGGCGGACGGCGATCATGCCGAAGACCAGTCCGAGGACTAGCGCATAAGCGATGGTAGAAATGAGCGCGGTGTCGTGGGGCATGGCGGGGTTTTTTTCCTGTGATCCGGTAAAAACCGTGGTGTGCCGACAGTATCGCATTGCGCACCGCCACAACAGGTATGAGGATTGAAAAAACTACTTGTCGGTATGTGCCGATGCCGACGGCCATCCGGCCAGTAATTCCGCTTCCAGAAAACGCGACGCATCAATGAACGAAGCCTGCCCGCCCAATGCCGGTATCACGCCCAGCAGCGGGGCATCCAGGCGTGCCACCAGTGCGGCGATATTGTCCGGCAAATAGCCCATCTCCGGATCGATCAGGTTGGCGACCCAGCCGGCCAGCCGCAAGCCGCGCGCGCGTATCGCTTCGGCGGTGAGCAGCGCGTGACTGATGCAGCCCAGCCGCATGCCGACCACCAGCACCACCGGCAAACCCAGTTGCTGCGCCAGGTCGGCGGTATCGGCATCATCCGACAGCGGCACGCTAAATCCGCCTACGCCTTCCACCACGACCGCGTCGGCACCGGCCTCCAGCTGGCGATAACAATCGAGCAGATGGTCCAGTGAAATCGACACGCCTTCGCGCGCCGCCGCGATGTGCGGTGCGGCGGCCGCATGCAGGATGTAGGGCGCGCACCATGCGGATGGCAGCGCCAGATTGCCGGCAGCGGCGAGCTGATCGACATCTTCGTTGGCAAGCCGGCCATCGATCATCGTCGCGCCGGCAGCGACCGGCTTCATGCCGACCGTACCCAGGCCGGCCTCGACCAGCAGGTGCACCAGCGCCGCACTGACCAGGGTCTTGCCCACGCCGGTATCGGTGCCGGTCACGAAGCACGCAAAGCGCGCGCTCATGCCTGCAAGCCGTTGAGTGCGCCAACCAGCTGGGCGACTTCGTCACGCGAATGCGCGGCTGATAGCGTGATGCGCAGCCGGCCGGTACCGACCGGCACCGTGGGCGGCCGGATCGCACCGACCCAGAAGCCCTGTTCGTACAGGCTGGCCGCGGCGGCCATGGTCTCGTCATTGCCACCGATGATGACCCGGCTGTATCGGGGTCTCCGAGAGCAGGCAATGCCAGTGCTGCAATTGCAGGCCGCTGCGAAATTCGCCGACCAGATTGTGCAGATGCGTGCGCCTGTGTGCGCCCTCGGGGCCGGCGATCAGGTCGATGCTGGTCAGCAGTGCATGGGCCAGTGCCGGCGGCGTTGCGGTGCTGTAGATGTAGGGACGGGCGCGTTGCAGCAGCCATTCGATGACGCTTTCGTGCGCCGCCACGAAGGCACCGCCGACACCGGCAGCCTTGCCCAGCGTGCCCATGTAGATCAGCCGTTGCGAGCGGATGCCGGCGTGTTCGAGCGCGCCGCGGCCATGCTGGCCCAGCACGCCAAAACCGTGTGCATCATCGACCAGCAGCCACGCATCATGCTGTTCGCACAGTGCCAGCAAGGCAGCCAGCGGAGCCAGATCGCCGTCCATGCTGAACACACTGTCGGTCACCACCATCTTGCCGGGACTGCGGCTGGCCGCCAGCATGACGGCGAGCTGGTCGACCGCACCGTGCGGATAGACCTGCACGCTGGCCCGCGAGAGCCGTGCGCCATCGATCAGTGACGCGTGATTTAATTGTTCGCAAAACAAATCGGTATCGCGGTCGGTCAGTGTCGACAGGATCGCCAGGTTGGCCAGATAGCCGGTGCAAAAAGTCAGCGTGCGCACCGCCTCGATGTCGGGTGCCATGAATGCGGCCAGCCGTTCTTCGAGCAGCGCGTGGGCGCGCGAGTGCCCGCTGATCAGGTGCGAGGCACCGCTGCCGGCGCCGTAGCGGCTGGCACCTTCGCGTAAGGCAGCGATGACTTGCGGATGGGCGGCCAGGCCGAGGTAATCATTGCTGCAAAACGCCAGCTTGGTATTGCCATCGACTTGCACTTGCGGTGCGCAGGGCGAGTCGGTGGTGCGCCGGCGGCGGCGCAGGCCGCGCACGTCGAGCTGTTGCAGCCGCTGTTGCAGCGAGGTGATCAGGCGGGTCGTCATGCGCCCACCACGTGTTCGAACACGGCTTGCGTGCGGCTGGCCAGCAAGTCGGTTTCGGCATCGCTGAGAATGTAGGGCGGCATCAGGTAGACGGTCTTGCCGATCGGGCGCAACAGCAGTTCGTGTTCCAGCGCGGTGCTGAAAAACTGCCGCGAAAAATCGCCTGCCGACAAATCGGTGACGGCATCGAAGGCCCAGATCATGCCGCGTTGCCGGAAGTGGCTGACCTGCGGATGCGCCGCCAGCGGGGCCAGTGCGGCAGTCAGGCGGGCAGCACGGCGACGGTTCGCCAGCAGCACATGGTCATCGGCAAAAATCGCCAGCGTGGCCAGCGCCGCACGGCACGCCAGCGGATTGCCGGTGTACGAATGCGAATGCAGAAAGCCGCGCGCCATCGCCGGATCGTAGAACTGCTCGAAGATGTCGTCGCGCGTCATCACCACCGAGAGCGGCAGATAGCCGCCGCTGATGCCTTTTGACAGACACAGAAAGTCAGGCCAGATACCGGCCTGTTCGCAGGCAAAGAAGGTACCGGTACGACCGCAGCCGACGGCGATTTCATCGGCGATCAGGTGGACGTCGTAGCGCTCGCACAGCGCGCGCACCGTGCGCAGGTAGAGCGGATCGTGCATCGCCATGCCGGTGGCGCATTGCACCAGCGGTTCGACAATCAGCGCGCAGATATGCTCGCCGCGCTGCTCCAGCAAGTGCTCCAGTGCGGCAGCTGCCGCCAGTGCGACATCGGCCGCGCTCTGGCCGGGTTCGGCCTTGCGCGCATCGGGGCTGGGCACGACGTGGACCTGCTGCAGCATCGGGCCGTAGGCGGTCCGGAATAGCGGCACGTCGGTGACAGCCAGCGCACCGATGGTTTCGCCGTGATAGCTGCCGGCCAGGCAAACGAATTCGCGCTTGTCGGTGCGGCCGCGGTTTTGCCAGTAATGGAAGGACATCTTGAGTGCGATCTCGACCGCCGAGGCGCCATCGGAGGCATAGAAACAATGACCCAGCCGGTGGCCGGTCAGGACCGACAATTGTTCCGATAGCGCCACCACCGGTTCGTGCGTGAAGCCGGCCAGCATCACGTGTTCGAGTTCATCGAGCTGCAACTTGAGGGCGGTATTGATGCGTGCATTGGCATGGCCGAACAGGTTGACCCACCAGGAACTGATGCCGTCCAGATAGCGCTTGCCTTCCATGTCGATGAGCCAGGCACCACGGCCACGGCTGATCGGAATCAAGGGCATCGCATCGAGGTGCTGCATCTGGGTACAGGGATGCCAGACGCTCTGGCGGCTACGGCTGACCCAGTCGGGTATCGGAAGGGGAAGGGATGTCGTGGCGGAAGTTGTCAAAGAGAGTGCTCCATGCGTTACTCCGTAATGCGAAAAGGGTCGAAGTGTACGTTCGCGGCGTCGCCGGAAGTGCCCAACGTGGAGATTGTTTGAGGAAAATCAACCCTCGGTTTTCATCAATGGTTGTATTGCGGCGGCTTGATGGCGGAGTCGGTTCCTTCCCGGAATTGCCCTGAAGATGTAAATAAAACAAGGCTTTGTCAGAAAAAAAAGCCGTGCCACAATGCAGCGCCAACGATGGCCGGCTTGGGGAAGACATGATGGAAATTCCTGGAAATCAGGTGGATGTGCATGCGGGCGGCGACCTGCAGCACCGTGCGTTGCAGATGCTGTCGTCCTGTGCCGACCTGATCGCGCTGTCTTCCAGCGAGCATCTGCTGCTCAATAGTTTTAGTGCCTTGATGACCACGACCGGTGGCTACCGGTTTTGCTGGATCGGCCAGGCGCTCGAGGATGATTCCCTGACCATCCGGCCGATCGCGCAGTCGGGCGGCGAGCATTATCTGGAAGGCATAGAAACCAGCTGGTCCTTGCAATCAAAATTCGGCAACGGTCCGACCGGTGAAGTGGTGCGTACCGGCCAGATCGTCGAGTGCGCCGAGATGCGCACCGATGAGCGCCTGCGGGCCTGGCGCGATGCCATCATCGACAACGGCCTGAGGTCGATGATTTGCCTGCCATTGAGCGATACCGAGCACACCTTCGGCGTGCTCGTGCTGTACCGCGACAAGCCCGGCCAGTTGCCGGATGCCGAAGTCCATCTGCTGGTGCGGCTGACGCGGCTAATCGCAGTGGCTTTGCTCGGATTGCGGTCGCGCGCCGATCACAGCGATACCGCGTCGGTGATGCTGAAAACGGCGACCGCGCTGTCCTCGAGCCACGGTGCCGAATTTCTCTGGCGACTGGTGGTCAGCGTCACCGATGCACTGGGTGCCGATGCCGGATTCATTGCGCGCAATCTACCGGGCGGCGGCGGTAGGATGCATTTGCTGGCCGGCGTCGCGGATGGCCAGCGGGTTGCCCCGGTCGATGTTGCGCTGGCCGGTTCGCCCTGCGAGAACCTGCTCACGCAGCGTGCCTGGATGATTTGCGACCGCGTCGCCAGCCGCTATCCCGCCGATGCGCTGCTCACCGAACTGGGTGCGCAGGCGTATGCGGCAGCACGGCTCGATGATTTCGATGGCAAGCCGCTCGGTGTTCTGTATGTGCTGTTTCGCCAACCGCTGTTGCGCACCACGGTGATCCGCTCGACGCTGCAAATTTTTGCCATCCGCGCCGCCGGCGAAATCGAACGGCAGGAAGCCGACAGCAAGCTGGCCGATCATGTCTCGCTGCTCGACAAGGCGCACGACGCGATCATCGTGCGTGACACCGAGCAGCGCGTGCAGTTCTGGAACGCCGGCGCGCAGCGCTTGTACGGCTGGAGTGCGGCCGAGGCGCGCGGCAAGGTCTTGCCCGAATCGCTGCTGGCACCGTCCGACATGGAACGCATCCAGTCGCAGCTGCGCGATCGCGGCGAATGGATTGGCGCGCTGCACCAGCGTCGCAAGGACGGCAGCGTGGTGCTGGTGGAAGGGCACTGGTCGATGGCGCGCGACAGCAATAAGCAGCCGAAGTCGCTGCTGGCGATCGACACCGATATCACCGAACGCACCGCCAACGAGGCCGAGATCCAGCACCTGGCGTTTTACGACAGCCTGACCGGATTGCCCAACCGGCTG
>AEPR01000485.1 GCA_000195205.2 Oxalobacteraceae bacterium IMCC9480
CCCTTCGACAAGCTCAGGGCGAACGGGTGGTGGGCTGCTTAGATACCATCCCCAATCCTCAAACAATCCCCAGATGCTCAGTCCCCTTGGACAAATCACGCCCCTTAGCATCCTTGCCGCGCAGCTTGATAGCCAGGCGCAGATCGTTGACCGAATCCGCGTTGCGCAGTGCGTTTTCATACGAAATCTTGTCCGCTTCATACAGGTCGAACAGCGCCTGGTCGAAGGTCACCATGCCCAGTTCGCGCGACTTCTTCATGATCTCCTTGATCTCATGCACGTCGCCCTTGAAGATCAGGTCCGAAATCAGCGGTGAATTGAGCATGATCTCAACCGCCACGCAGCGGCCTTTGGTATCGCGCAGTGGCACCAGCCGTTGCGAGACCATGGCTTTCAGGTTCAGTGACAAGTCCATCAGCAATTGCTGGCGGCGCTCCTCGGGGAAGAAGTTGATGATCCGGTCTAGCGCCTGATTGGCGCTGTTGGCGTGCAGCGTGGCCAGGCACAAGTGGCCGGTTTCGGCGAAGGCGATCGCGTGGTCCATGGTTTCGCGGTCGCGGATTTCACCGATCTGGATGACGTCCGGTGCCTGGCGCAATGCGTTCTTGAGCGCCGTGGCCCAGCTGTCGGTATCGAGGCCGACATCGCGCTGCGTGACGATGCAGTTGCGGTGCGGGTGGATGTATTCGACCGGGTCTTCGATCGTGATGATGTGACCGTGGCTGTGCTCGTTGCGGTAGCCGATCATCGCTGCCAGCGTGGTCGATTTGCCGGAGCCGGTGGCGCCGACCATGATGACTAGACCGCGCTTGGTCATCGCGATGTCCTTGAGTTGCGGCGGCAGTCCGAGTTGTTCGACGGTCGGGATTTCGGTGGTGATGGTGCGCAGGACCATGCCGACTTTTTGCTGCTGGACGAAGGCCGAGACACGGAAGCGTCCCAGCCCGCCCGGACTGATCGCAAAATTACATTCCTTGGTGGCTTCGAATTCGGCGGCTTGCCGGTCGCTCATGATGGCGCGCGCCAGTTCGATCGTGTGGCTGGCGGGGAGCAACTGGTTCGAGACCGGCATTATCTTGCCGTCGATCTTGAAGGCCGGTGCAAAGTCGGTCGTGATGAACAGGTCGGAACCGTTCTTGCTGACCATCAGGCGCAGCAGGTCGTTCATGAATTTGGTGGCTTGTTCGCGTTCCATGGAGCTTCCTCGGTGAGCGGTGCAGGGCGCGGTGTCGCGATGAAAACAGATCAGCCGGGGAAATTTTCCGGTGTCTTGGCGGCAGAGCGGGCGACTTGCGGCGAAATGACGTTGCGGCGTACCAGATCGGTCAGGTTGTGATCCAGCGTTTGCATGCCCATGTTCATGCCGGTCTGGATCGCCGAATACATCTGCGCGATCTTCGACTCGCGGATCAGGTTGCGGATGGCCGGCGTGCCCAGCATGATTTCATGCGCGGCCACGCGACCGGCACCATCCTTGGTTTTCAGCAGCGTCTGCGAAATAACTGCCTGTAACGATTCGGACAGCATCGCCCGCACCATTTCCTTTTCATCGCCGGGGAAGACATCGACGATACGGTCGATGGTTTTGGCCGCCGACGATGTGTGCAGCGTGCCGAATACCAGATGGCCGGTTTCGGCTGCCGACAAGGCCAGCCGGATGGTTTCGAGGTCGCGTAATTCGCCGACCAGCACCACGTCCGGATCTTCGCGCAAGGCCGAGCGCAAGGCCGCGCTGAAGCTATGCGTATGCGGGCCGACTTCGCGCTGGTTGATCAGGCACTTCTTGGATTCGTGGACAAACTCGATCGGGTCTTCGATCGTCAGGATGTGGGCGTATTCGTTTTCATTGACGTGATTCACCATCGCCGCCAGCGTGGTCGATTTGCCGGAACCGGTCGGGCCGGTTACCAGCACCAGGCCGCGCGGCTTGAGCGAGAGCTCGGCAAAGATACGCGGCGCATTGAGTTGTTCGAGGCTGAGGATCTTGGACGGAATGGTCCGCAACACGGCAGCGGCACCCCGGTCCTGATTGAAGGCATTGACACGAAAGCGCGCCAGGCCGGGAATGGCAAACGAGAAGTCGACTTCGAGCTTTTCTTCGTAAGCCTTGCGCTGGCCATCGTTCATGATGTCGTAGATCATCGCGTGCACATCCTTGTGCTCCAGCGGCGGCAGATTGATGCGACGGACATCGCCATGGACCCGTATCATCGGCGGCAAGCCAGCCGACAGATGCAGGTCGGAGGCGTTGTTCTTGACGGAGAAGGCGAGCAGTTCGGAGATGTCCATTTATAATCCTTGATCCTGCTGATTGGCCAGACCGGTAGACGGTTGCGGATGGCGTCGAAGATGATGCGTGCGCTGGTGAATCGAGTTCCTGCAAAGCATCATTTCTAGAGCACCAATTATGTCTGTAATCTCCAGCAACTTGCAAGCTGTCCATGGCGCGATCGATGCTGCCGCGCAGGCCGTGTCACGCTTGCCACACAGCATCACTTTACTGGCGGTATCGAAAACCTTCGACGCCGCTGCCGTACTCGAAGCCGCGGCCGCAGGCCAGCGCGCCTTTGGTGAAAACTACCTGCAGGAAGCGCTCGACAAGATCGCTGCCGTGCGGCTGGCACAACCGGAATTGATACTCGAATGGCATTTCATCGGGCCGATCCAGAGCAACAAGACGCGCCCGATTGCCGAATCCTTCGACTGGGTTCATTCGGTCGAACGCGAAAAAATCGCGCGCCGCTTGTCCGACCAGCGCCCCGCCGGACTGCCTCCGCTCAACATCTGCCTGCAAGTCAACATCAGCGGCGAAGCCAGCAAGAGCGGCGTGCCGGCCGGCGAGGCACTTGCCGTCGCGCAGGCAATCGCCGCGATGCCGCGGCTGGGCCTGCGCGGCCTGATGGCTATTCCTGAACCGAGCACGGTCGTAGCCGAGCAGCGCGCGGCGTTTCGCCAGTTGCACGTGCTGTTCGAACAATGCCGCGCGGCCGGCCTGCCGATGGATACGCTATCGATGGGCATGTCATCGGATTTGCCGGCGGCGATTGCCGAAGGCGCCACCATCGTGCGGGTTGGTACCGCGATTTTTGGAGCGAGAACGTATGCATAATGAATTGACCCTGAGTTTCATCGGCGGCGGCAACATGGCCAATGCCCTCATCGGCGGCCTGCGCGCACGCCTTGGCGCAGCTGCCGTCATCCATGTCGTCGATCCGAATCCCGATGCACTGGCCAGGCTGGCGCAGCAGTTCGAGGTCAGCACGTCGACGCAGGTCGATGCGGCACTGGCCACCAGTTCAGTGATCCTGCTGGCGGTCAAGCCGCAGCACATGAAAGAAGTGGCGCTGCAGCTGGCACCGCATTTGTCCGGACAGCTGGTGATCTCGATTGCCGCCGGTATCCGTTCGGCCGACCTGTCGCGCTGGCTCGGTGGTCATGGTGCGATCGTGCGCTGCATGCCAAACACGCCGGCGCTGATCGCGCAAGGCATCACCGGGATGGTCGCCAGCGCCGGCGTGTCGGCCGAACAGCGCGCTGCTGCCGATACGGTCTTGCAGGCAGTCGGTGCCACAGTCTGGCTCGACGACGAGGCGTTGATTGATGCGGTCACGGCCGTCTCCGGCAGCGGTCCGGCCTATGTGTTTTATTTTCTGGAAGCGATGCAGCAGGCCGCGCAGGAACTCGGCTTGACGGCAGAGCAGGGCAAGACACTGGCGCTGGCCACCTTTGCCGGTGCCACGCAACTGGCGGCGCAATCGCCGGACCCGATCGGCGTGCTGCGCGAGAAGGTCACGTCGAAAGGCGGTACCACCTATGCCGCACTAACCAGCATGGAAAACGCCGGCGTGAAGCAGTCCATCGTCACCGCGATGAAAGCCGCCGCCGCTCGGGGCAAGGCGCTTGGCGAGGAACTTGGCGCGGCTTAACCCCGTGCCTGCTCAGCCCAGCCAATAGTCCAGCGTCAGCCCGGCAAACAGCGCCGCACCCAGCCAGTTGTTATGCCGGAATGCGGCGAAGCAGCCATCGCGCTGGCGATCGCGGATCAGCGTGTAGTGATACACCGCGCAACCGGCGGCCACCGCGACGCCGCCGACAAACCAGCCGCGCAAGCCGTGTTGCCAGCCGACTGCCAGAAACAGCAGCAGGCTCACGGCATAGCAGAACATGACGGCGGCAACGTCGTAGCGACCGAAGGTGATGGCCGAGGTGCGGATGCCGATCTTCAGGTCATCGTCGCGGTCAACCATCGCGTACTCGGTGTCGTAGGCCACGGCCCAGAACACATTCCCGATCAGCAGCACCCACGCTTCCGGCGGCACCGTGCCCAGCACCGCGGCATAGGCCATCGGAATGCCGAAGCCGAACGCGATCCCCAGATACGCCTGCGGAATCGCAAAGAAGCGCTTGAAGTACGGATAGCTGCCGGCGATCAGCACGGCGGCGATCGACAGTTGTTTGGTCAGCGCGTTGAGCGGCAGGATCAGCGCGAATGACACCAGCGCCAGCACCAGTGCGACCAGCAGTGCTTCCCACGAACGGATCAGGCCGGTGGTCAGCGGACGCTGTGCGGTGCGTTTCACATGGCGGTCGATATCCCGGTCGGCATAGTCGTTGATGGCGCAACCGGCCGAGCGCATCAGCACCGTGCCCAGCGTAAAGATGCACAGCAGCGTCCAGTCCGGCACGCCCCCGGAGGCCAGCCACAGCGCGGCCAGCGTCGGCCACAACAGCAGCAGGATGCCGATCGGCTTGTCGAGCCGGACCAGCCGGAAGTACAGCGCAAGGCGCTGCGTGACGGGGCTTGTCATGGCATCAGCCATCGATGGCGGACGCATCCGGCAGCATCGTCACCCCATGCAGTTCGCAACGCAGAACGGCGGCGCGCACAGCCTCGATCGCGGCCAGTCGTGTGAAGCTCTTGCGCCAGACGATGACGACACGGCGCGAGGGCACCGGCGGTGCCAGCGGCACGTAGCGCAACAGGCCGTCAACGGGTTGCATGTCGGGCACCGAGGCTTGCGGTAGCACCGTGATGCCGATGCCGGACGCGACCATGTGGCGGATGGTTTCCAGCGACGAGCCTTCGAAGGTGCGGGCAATGCCATCGTTGCCGGTGGCAAAGCGCGACATCTCCGGACAGACTTCCAGCACCTGGTCGCGGAAGCAGTGGCCGTTGCCGAGCAGGAGCATGGTTTCGGTTTTCAGTTCTTCCGATGAAATCAGGTCGCGGCTGGCCCATGGATGATGGGCGGGCAGGGCGACGACGAAGGGTTCGTCGTACAGCGCCTGCACCGACAGGCCGGTGTCGTTGAACGGCAGCGCGATGATGGCGGCGTCGAGTTCGCCCTGGCGCACCATTTCCAGCAGCTTGACGGTGAATTGCTCCTGCAGGATCAGCGGCATTTGCGGCACGGTGCTGATCATGGTCTTGACCAGCGTCGGCAGCAAATACGGCGCGATCGTGTAGATGATGCCGAGCCGGAACGGACCGGCCAGCGGGTCCTTGTTCTGCTTGGCGATTTCTTTGATGGCGGCGGTTTGCTCGAGCACGTGCTCGGCTTGCGCGACGATCAGCGCGCCCAGCGGGGTCATCGAGATTTCGCTGCCGCCGCGTTCGAAGATGATCACGCCGAGTTCGTCTTCGAGCTTCTTGATGGCTACCGACAAGGTGGGCTGGGCCACGAAGCAGGATTCGGCGGCGTGGCCGAAGTGCCTTTGGCGGGAGACGGCGACGATGTATTTGAGTTCGGTGAGGGTCATGGGTCAGGTCGGGTTTTGCGGTGGTCGCGGACCCTGGTTGCGGGTTATGGAGTTCGGGCTATCAAACTACTTTGCTTTGTTGCTGTTGCTTGTTGCCTGTTCAGTCGCTGCTTGCGGATTACGGAGCGCGTGCCATCCAATTCGGGGGCGGCCCGCATAAGCGCTAACGTTACTCTTTAGCACGGACCGTAGGGTGGGCACGGCCTTTTGTGC
>AEPR01000484.1 GCA_000195205.2 Oxalobacteraceae bacterium IMCC9480
CCGTAGGGTGGGCACGGCCTTATCGTGCCCGCGCGAATGCACCTCGGACGGGGCAGAATCGGCGGGCAGGCACATCAACCAACAAGCCATATCAAAACACGGTGCACAGGTCGGCGGGGCTTGCTGAATCCCTGCTTCTAAATTAGAATCATTCTCATTGGAGAAAAATCCAGCCCGATTAAACACGTTGTCCCGCCTATTCCCATGTCATCAAGCACTCTCTGCCGATCATCCATCGCACGACATTTTCCGCCGCTGAGCGGCACCCGCACAGCCCTGTTCAGTTTGCTGCTTCTGTCCGGCTGCGGCGGCGGCGGCACCGCAGTGACTCCCGTAGCGGCACCTCCCGCGACCATTACCCTCAGTGCAGCAGCGCTGCTGGGCCAAAAAATCTTCAGCGATACTTCCTTGTCGGCTTCCGGACAGATGGCCTGCGCCACTTGCCATAATCCGGCCAACGCCCATGCCCAATCGAACGACTTGTCCGTGCAACTTGGCGGTGCCAACCAGCAAATACCGGGTACGCGCGCCGTACCGTCGTTGCGCTATCTGAACCTGCTGCCGGCGTTCTTCTTTGCCAAAGACGGCACGCCCACCGCCGGGTTCAACCGCGACGGCAGTGCGGCAACGCTGGCCGGACAGGCCCGCGTACCGTTGCTGGCCGCGCATGAAATGGCCAACATCAGCGCAGCCGATCTGACAGCACGCCTGGCGAAAGCCGCCTATGTCGAAGAGTTCCGCCAGGTGTTTGGCAGCGACATCCTGGCGGCTCCCGAACAGGCCGTCGAACGCATCGGTTTCGCGTTGCAGCAGTATCAGAAAGAGGACCACGATTTTTTCCCGTTCGACGCGAAATACGACCAGTTCCTGGCCGGCAAAATCGCGCTGAACAGTGCAGAACTGCGCGGCCTGGCCCTGTTCAACAATCCCGCCAAGGGCAATTGCGCTGCCTGCCACGTCAGCGCGCGCGGAGCCGATGGCAGCGCGCCGCTGTTCACTGATTTCAGCTACGACAATATCGGCGTACCGCGCAATCCGGCCATTCCGGCCAATGCCGATCCGGCCTATTTTGACCTCGGTCTGTGTGGTCCTATCCGCAACGACCTGAGCAGCCGCAGCGATCTGTGCGGCGCGTTCAAGGTGCCGACCTTGCGCAACGTCACGACACGCAAAGTGTTTTTCCACAATGGCCGGTTCACCAATTTGCGCGACGTGCTGGGCTTTTATGTCCGGCGCGACACCAATCCGGAAGAGTGGTACCCGCGTGCCGCCGACGGCAGCATCGACAAGTTCGATGATCTGCCGGCCGCCTACAAGAAAAATGTCAACACGGTCGAAGTACCGTACAACCGCCTGCCTGGCATGGCACCGGCCTTGTCGGCGCAGGAAATCGACGACGTGATCACGTTTCTCGGCACGCTCAACGACGGCTATCAGATCAACCCTTAACTTCACGCCCACACCATGAAACTGACCCTGCCCGCCCGCGCTATCGCGCTCGCTTTCTGTACCCTTCCGCTGCTGGCGCATGCCAGCGAAGCCGACCTGATGCAACGCCTCGACAAGCTCGCCGCCGAGCTCGACCAGGTCAAGGCTGAACTGGCCGCCACCCGCAAAAAAAGCGATGCCGTCGAAGCGCGCCAGTTGGCCGAACCGGTACCGGTTGCAGCTAGTCAGGCCAGCACCGCGGGCGGCATGGGCGGCGAACCGCAGACCGTCTTGTCTGGCTACGGCGAAATCAATTACAACCGCCCGAGCAAGGATGCCAGCGCCGCCCAAACCGATGTCCGCCGCGCCGTCATCGGCATCCAGCATCGCTTCGATGCGAAGACCAAGCTGGTCTCCGAATTCGAATGGGAGCACGCCGTCACTTCGGCCGACGACAAGGGCGAAGCCGCAGTCGAGCAGTTGTATATCGAACGCGAATTCGACAACGGCCTGCGTGCCAAGGTCGGCCTGTTCCTGATGCCGGCCGGCCTGCTCAATACCAACCACGAGCCGACCGCGTTTTACGGCGTCGAACGCAATTTTGTCGAAACCGCGATCATCCCGTCGACCTGGCGTGAAGCTGGTATCGGCCTGTCGTCTACACTCGACAACGGCCTGACCTGGGACCTCGGCCTGACCACCGGATTCGATCTGGGCAAGTGGGATGCGGCATCGCCCGACGGCCGCGAATCACCGCTGGCCGCGATCCATCAGGAAGGCCAGCTTGCCAAATCACGCAACCTTGGCGGCCATGCCGCACTGAACTGGCGTGGCGTACCCGGCTTGCTGCTGGGCGGCTCTGTCTTTAGCGGCGAAGTCGCGCAGGGCGCAGCCAATTTCTCAGCGCCCAAATCCCGGGTAACGCTGTGGGATGTGCATGCCCGGTACACACCCGGAAAATGGGATCTGGCCGGCGTGTATGCGCGCGGCACGATCAGCAATACCGGCGCACTCAATGCGACCTTCGCCGGCAATCCGACCCCGGTGCCATCGTCGTTCGATGGCTGGTATCTGCAAGCTGCCTATCAAGCCTGGAAATCACAGGATTACGTCTTTTCGCCGTTCGTCCGCTATGAGCAATTCAACACCGCGCGCAGCTATGCCGGCCAGGAGCAAGGCGTCGAGGTCGCAACCGGACCGACCGAAAAAGTCACCACTGCCGGTGCCAATCTGCGGGTCGGCGAAGGCGTCGTGCTGAAGGCCGATTACCAGAAATTCCAGACCGACCGGACCCGCGACCGCTTCAATCTCGGCATGGGTTACGCATTTTGATGGGCCGCACCGGCAACGCGCTGGTCACCTGCGCGCTGCTGGCCAGCGGCAGCGCGTTCGCCACCCAATACCTGACGGCCGAAGAAGCACAGCAAGTCATGTTTGCCGACGCCACCACGTTCAAGCCGCAGCCACTGGAACTGACTGCCGCGCAGATGCGCGACGTTCAGAAACTGGCCGGCCTGCCGGCGCGCTCGGTGCAATGGCGGGTGATGTCGGCCTGGCACGGCGAGACGCTGCTGGGCTATGTCGTGCTCGATGAAGTAGTCGGCAAATACGAACTGATTTCGTATGCGGTAGCACTGACCCCCGATGCGACGGTGCGGCAGATCGAAATCCTGACCTACCGCGAAAGCCACGGCTTTGAAATCCGTAGCCCGGCATGGCGCAAGCAGTTCGTCGGCAAATCGGCGCAGGCCGGCCTGGCGATCGGCGAAGGCATAAGCAACATCAGCGGCGCGACGCTGTCCTCGAATCACGTCACCGATGGCGTACGCCGCATCGCCGCCGTCGTGCAGGTCGCGCTCAAAAAATGAAGTGCCGTGCGCAACCGTGGCTGGGCACGCTGGTCGATATCCGGATTGGCGATGTGCTCGATGCCGGACCACTGAATGCCGCCTTCACAGCCGCGTTTTCCCGTATCAGCGACGTGCACCGGCTGATGAGTTTCCATGATGCCGGCAGCGATGTCGCGCGCCTCAATCGCGCGCCCGCCGGCACGATGATCGCCATCGATGCGCACACCGTGCACGTCATTGCTTGCGCGCTGCAACTGCATGCCGACAGCGGCGGCATCTTCAATATCAGCTGCGCGACACGGCTGGTGCAATGGGGCAGCCTGCCGCCACCGGAGCGTACGTTGCCGCCTTACGAAGCAGGCGATTGCGGATTGCTGCTTGAAGCCGATGGGACGATATGCAAAACCCGCGACGTACTGATCGACCTCGGCGGCATCGCCAAGGGGTACGCGGTCGACCAGGCCATCGCCGCCTTGCAGCAGGCCGGCGTGACATCGGCCTGCGTCAATGCCGGCGGTGATGTCCGGGTGCTCGGTGCAACCCCGTTTGCAATCGCCATCCGCGACCCGTCGACCGTCACCGGAAGCACCGTCACGGTCGATCTCGCCAACGCGGCACTGGCCACGTCGGCTACGTATTTTTCGGCCCGGCAGATCGGTGCGCAGACAGTCAGCGCGCTGGTCGACGGCCGCAGCGGCGCGGCGATCACCAGCCGTCGCAGTGTCACCGTGCAGGCCGCCGATTGCCTGCACGCCGATGCGCTGACCAAGATCGTCATGGCCAGCGGCGATGCCACGCATCCGTTGCTGGCGCGACATCGCGCGCAGGCATTCATACTCTGATCCATGCGCCCACCCAAACACACCCTGCACCATCCGTCGCGCCAAGCCGCAGCCATGTCGATGCCGATGGAACGCTGGCAGCGCCGCAGCGTTTATCTGACCATAGCCTTGCTGACACTGAGCGGAGTGGCGTGGCTGGTCGCGCATTTTTTCTTGCGGCCGGTCACCGAATTCGGCGAGTCGGTCAGCCCGTTCGAACCGTGGTCGATGAAGCTGCACGGTGGCGCCGCGATGGCGCTGCTATTCCTGCTCGGCAGCATGCTGAACAACCATATCCGGCGCGGTTTGCGGGCGCGACGCAACCGCAGCTCCGGCTGGAGCATGGTCGCGCTGACGGGGTTGCTGGTGCTGACCGGGTATGGCTTGTATTACCTCGCCGGCGAAGGATCACGGCCGCTCTGGTCGTGGGTGCACTGGGTGATCGGCGCCGGCTTTGCGGCGGGATTGCCGCTGCATGTGTGGTGGGGGCGCAGGCAGACGTCCTAGTACGAAGGCAGGAATTTTCTGCGGGGCCCACGCGGAGGCACCTTGAACAGCATGAAATTGGCGGGCGGTGACAGGGCGCGCGCG
>AEPR01000483.1 GCA_000195205.2 Oxalobacteraceae bacterium IMCC9480
CCGACGTTATCGGCGATGACGGCGGGATTGCGCGGATCATCTTCCGGGATGCCGGCCTCGACCTTGCCCACCAGGTCAGCACCGACATCGGCTCCCTTGGTGAAAATGCCGCCGCCCAGGCGCGCAAAGATCGAAATCAGCGATGCACCGAACGCCAGCCCGATCAAGGGCTTGAGCAAATCGTGCAGCACAACCGCGCCACCGGCCGCCGAACTCAGGTACCAGTAGAACAGCGTGACACCCAGCAGTCCCAGGCCGACCACCAGCATGCCGGTGATGGCACCGCCGCGAAAGGCGACATCAAGCGCATCGTTCATGCCGCGCGTGGCCGCCTGCGCAGTACGCACATTGGCCTTCACCGACACGTTCATGCCAATGAAACCGCAGCCGCCCGACAGGACTGCACCGATCAGGAAGCCGATCGCCGTGACCATGCCCAGGCCCGGCAGAAAGGCAATCAGCACAAATAACACAGCACCCACGATGCCGATGGTGCGGTACTGGCGCGCAAGATAAGCCGCAGCACCCAGTTCGATGGCAGCAGCGATTTCCTGCATGCGCGGGTTACCTGCATCCTGTTTCAGGATCCAGCTACGCGAGACCAGACCGTAAATTACTGCGACGATGCCGCATGCTACGGCGAACCACAATCCTGCTGCTGCCATGTCAACTCCTCCTCATGTTCACAATCACGTTCACATTGGAAAAAGTATGGCGATACAGCGCCGCATTACGCCGGCATTGCTGTGTCGTCATGCTCAGGAAAACCCTTTGCACTACGCTACCCTGCCCGTCGAAACCGTCTTTTGATATCGGTGAACTGTTACCGCATTCCCCTGCGGACTAGCGACCAAAAAAAAGCGGACACATGGTCCGCTGTCGTCTTACCTGGCGAGCGCTTCGAACGCTGCATCCCGTATTGCCTCGACGGCCCCGACTCCGGCGATCTTGCGATACTTCGGTGCCCCCGGGGTTCCCGATTCGGCCCACTGGTTGTAGTAGTCAACCAGCACTTCAGTTTGTTCGTGGTAGATCGACAAGCGCTTCATGACGGTGGCTTCCTTGTCGTCGTCACGCTGGATCAGCTCTTCGCCGGTAAGGTCGTCGATATCGGCCACTTTGGGCGGATTGAAGGTCACGTGATACGTGCGGCCCGAACCCGGATGAACACGTCGACCGCTCATGCGCTCGATGATGGCCGAATCCGGCACATCGATTTCCAGCACGTAATCGAGGCTGACGCCGGCTTCCTTGAGCGCATCGGCTTGCGGTATCGTGCGCGGAAAACCATCAAACAGATAACCGTGAGCGCAATCGGCGTGGGTCAGGCGTTCCTTGACCAGACCGATGATGATGTCATCGGACACCAGACCACCGGCATCCATGACCTGTTTGGCAGCGATACCCAAAGGCGTGCCCGCTTTGACAGCAGCCCGCAGCATGTCGCCGGTCGAGATTTGGGGAATATTGAATTTTTCTTTGATGAATGTAGCTTGTGTACCTTTACCGGCACCAGGCGCTCCCAGAAGGATAAGGCGCATTTTTTTCCCTAACTATAGTTTTGAATTCTTGCGGTGATTGTCTCGAACAGCCGGACTACAACGCGCTGTTGTATCACACGAACTTTGCACGAAACTTACCATACAAATTAATCAATACGATTATTCGGCGGATTTCAATTGAAATGCAAACGTACCCGCGCAAGATCCTCAGCAGTATCGACACCAGCGGCGGGGGCACTGTCGGTCACGTGGACCGCAATAGGAAAGCCATGCCACAACACACGCAATTGTTCGAGCGCCTCAACCTGTTCCAGCGGGCTGATGGCCAGCGCCGGATACGCTTGCAGGAAATCGTTCCGGTAAGCGTACAAACCGATATGCCGCAGGGGCTGGTATCCGGACGGCAACACCGCCTGCGAAAGCGCAAAACCGTCGCGGTGCCACGGAATGACCGCACGCGAGAAATACAGGGCCCGGCTGCGCCTATCGAGCACCACCTTGACGACATTGGTATTGAACAGCTCCGCGCTATCGGTAATGGCATGCGCTGCGGTCGCCATCGGCACCTGATCGGCAATCAGTGCCGCAGTCGCCGCAATCAGTGCCGGATCGATGAGCGGCTCGTCGCCCTGCACGTTGACGACGACCGCGTGTGGCGGCAACCCGAGTGCAGCAGCAACTTCGGCAATGCGATCGGTACCCGAAGGATGATCGGCGCGCGTCAGTTGCACTTCGACGCCATACAACTGGCAAGCTGCAAGGATATCGGCGTGGTCGGTCGCGACGATGACCCGTGCCGCGCCTGATTGCACGGCCCGTTCGGCAACCCGCACGACCATCGGCTTGCCGCCGAGATCAGCCAGCGGTTTGTTCGGCAAGCGCGTCGACGCCAGCCGCGCTGGAATGATGACGATGAAGGACATGAATCCTTCAGGCCGGCGGAGCCAGATGGCGGGCGACGGTCTCGCGCGCTTCATCGGCCCACATGATCGGAATGCCGTCACGGATCGGGTAAGCCAGACGGTCTGCATGGCAGATCAGTTCCTGGGCTTTCTTGTCGAACTCCAGGGGGCCCTTGCAGATCGGGCAAACCAGTATGTCAAGCAGTCGGGTATCCACGCAATTTCTCCACGATGAGTTCAGCCAGCGGGCCGTCGAGGCACGCTGCAACAGGCACGACCCACAGGCGCGGGTCAGTTTTCAATGCCTCGATTTGCACGCATTTTACTGCATCCTTCTCGGTGATCAGGATCACGTCGGCATCCACGCCGGCAAACGGATTATCCAAAAAATCATGATGGTCCGGCAGCGCCAGAGTGTCGATCGTCAGACCATGATCGCGCAGCATCCGGAAAAAACGTTCCGGATTGCCGATGCCCGCCGCGGCCAGGATGCGCCCCGCCAGGTTCGCCAACGGCACCGACTTCTCGCGCGCCGCCAGCGATTCGGCGTGGCCGCCGGCCAGCGTCATGCGCATCGACTCCGCTGGAAAGCCGGCCGGGATCCTTGCACCATTGACTACCGTGAAATCGCGACGTCGTGACATCGGTTCGCGCAGCGGTCCGGCCGGCAACAGCCAGCCATTTCCGCCGCCGCGCTCGTCGAACAGGACGATTTCAAGTGCCCGCTGCAACCGGTAGTGCTGCAGTCCGTCATCGGAAACCAGCACGTTGACGGTCGGATGGGAGGCCAGCAGCGCGCGTCCGGCAGCGACGCGATCGCGTCCCACAAATACCGGACACCCGCCACGCCGTGCAATGAGCAGCGGCTCGTCACCGACTTGTTGCGGCAGCGAATCGACCAGTACCTCACCCGCGAGTCCGTGCTGCCCGCCGTAGCCGCGCGAAATCACGCCCGGCACATAGCCGGCGTCGCGCAACGCAGCGACCAGCCAAAGTACCAGCGGGGTCTTCCCGGTGCCGCCGACAAACACGTTGCCGACCACGATGACCGGCACCGGCAGCCGGCTACTGACCAGCCAGCCGCGCCGGAAAGCCAGTCGCCGCAATGCCGACAAGGCACCGAACAGCAGCGCGACCGGCAGCAGCACGCAAGCCAGCCAGCCGCGTCGCTGCCAGGCAGCCGCGATACGCTGTGAAAAAGGAACGGTGCGGGAAGACAAGGCTATTTGCTGCTGGCGCTTTGCGCGGCAAACGTGACGCGTTCAAAGCCGGCCAGCCGGGCCGCTTCAAGCACATTGATGACCGACTGATGGGTGGCGGTGCCGTCGGCATTGATGATCACGATCGGATCCTTGCGCAACTCGCTGCCCTTGCCGCTGGCGGCATTGCGCATTTCATCGGCCAGCCCGCGCACATCGCGAAACGATACCTGCACGTTGTTGACGGCGTAACGACCCTGCGAATCGACCATGACATTGATTTCGAAGGGTCGCTCGACCGCTTTTTCGGCATCGGCGGTAGGCAGGGTGATTTGCAGTTCGGTGAATTTACTGTAAGTCGTGCTGACCATCAGGAAGATCAGAATCACCAGCAGGACGTCGATGAACGGGATCAGGTTGATCTCCGGATCTTCACGGCCCTTGCGTCGACGGAAATTCATTTCCGGCTTCCATGCACGGTATCGACGAAGCGCACTGCCTGCTGCTCCATATCGACGACGAAACTGTCAACCAGTGCGCGGAAGTGCCTGTAAAACACCAGCGCCGGCATCGCGATGGCCAGGCCGAAACCGGTGTTGTACAACGCGACTGAAATCCCATGGGCAAGTTGCGCCGGATTGGCGCCGGTCGCGTTTTGCGCGCCGAAAATCTCGATCATGCCGACCACGGTGCCGAACAGCCCCATCAGCGGCGCGAGCGTCGCAATCGTGCCCAGCGTTGTCAGGAAACGCTCCAGCTCATGGGCGCTCGCCATACCGGCTTCTTCGATGGACTCTTTCATGATGTCGCGCGGCGCGTCGACATTGCGCAAGCCGGCGGCAAGGACTTGCCCGAGCGGAGAGTTCTGCTCCAGGTTAGCGAGGATTTCGGCGTTGATTTTGCCATTGTGATAAACACGGATGACTTCCTGCAGCAACTTGGCGGGCAGGACGCGACTGCGGCGCAGGTACAGCAAGCGTTCGACTATCAGGGCCAGGCCGATCACTGAAGCGATTAAGAGCGGCCAGATCGGCCAGCCGGCAGCTTGAATGATTGCGAACAAAGCGCTCTCCCTTGAACAATATGGTGATGTGGATCCCGAATGTAACTTGTTGTGGCAGTCAGGGCAAGCGACCGTCCGCCTCCGGGTTTCAGGAGATAATCCGCCGTCACATCGGCCAGGAGACGTTGATGCCTGATGCAGCAATCCCCAGTAAAAAATGCTTTCCCGGCTGTGGATAACTTTGTGGGCAACTTCCTGATCCGGACGAGACCGCTGAAAAGCCGGTAATTTTTACGATCAACAACACAAAAATCCGTGTCTTTATTTCTCTTTCAAATCAAGCACTTGGAAATAGTTCCCCAAGGCAGGAATTTTAATCATCACCAGAACGTCCATCGGCGTGCCTGTGGACAGGTTTTCCCATGAGGAGCGCATGAGCACCGACCATTTATTCGAACAACCCGACACTGCCTCGCCGGTGCTGACCGTGTCTGCATTGAACCAGGCCGTCTCACGCATGCTGGAACGCAACTTCCCATTGATGTGGGTCGCCGGCGAAGTCTCCAATTTCACGCGGGCGGCGTCGGGGCACTGGTACTTTTCGCTCAAGGATGCGTCAGCTCAGGTGCGCGCGGTGATGTTTCGTGGCCGCGCGCAATACGCGGGATTCATTCCGAAGGAAGGCGACAAGGTCGAAGTACGCACGCTGGTCACCCTGTATGCGGCACGCGGCGACTTCCAGTTAAGTGTCGAAGCGATCCGGCGCGCCGGTGTCGGCAACCTGTTCGAAGCCTTTCTGCAGCTCAAGCAAAAACTCGAGAGCGAAGGTTTGTTCGATCCGGCACGCAAGCGAGCGCTTCCGGTGTTTCCACGCACGATAGGCATCGTCACCAGCCTGCAAGCGGCGGCGCTGCGCGATGTACTGGCAACCCTGAAACGTCGTACCCCGCATATCCGCGTCATCCTGTATCCGACCCCCGTGCAGGGCGACGGTGCGGCGCAAAAAATCGCTCAGGCGATTGCCACGGCGTCGTATCGTGCCGAATGCGACCTGCTCCTGCTGTGCCGGGGTGGCGGCAGCATCGAGGATTTATGGTCATTCAACGATGAAACCGTCGCGCGAACGATTGCGGCCTGCACGGTCCCGGTCATTGCCGGCATCGGCCACGAGACAGACTTCACGATTGCCGACTTTGCCGCCGATCTGCGCGCCCCGACACCGACCGCTGCGGCCGAGCTGGCCGCGCCACCCCGCGCCGAGTGGATCGCCCATATCGAACAGGTAGCACGGAACTTGTCGCGCATGGCCAGACGCCATGTGACGGACCGCAGCCAGGGGCTGGACTGGTTATCACGCCGGCTGGTCAGCCCGGCGGCAACGATACGGCACGAACAGGTCCTGCTGGCCGGCTGGCAAGTCCGCCTCGGCAATGCCACGCGTACCCCACTTAATAATGCACGTCATGCGCTGCGTCATCTGCGCAGCCAGCTGACATCCCAGCTACCCGATACCCGGCCGGCACGATGGCAATTGACCGAGCAGCGCCGGCGAATGGCCAGCGGCATCGGCAGCCGGACCTCTCGCCTGCGCCTGCAGTTGTCGGGGCTTGAGGCCCAACTGGAATTGCTCAATCCGCAGCGCACGCTGGAACGCGGTTACGCGATCATCGTCGATGCCGAAGGACGGATTGCGCGAACGCCCGCCCAATTGCATGCCCGGGAAATCGTCACGGTCCGGCTGGCAGAAGGCAGCGCCCGGATCGGAATTGCCAGCGTCCAGCCAACCCTGCCGGAGTGACGGCAATGTGAGGTAGCGCGCTGCAGCGTGGTGGCTTCCGTCATACAATGGCGGCAGTTTT
>AEPR01000482.1 GCA_000195205.2 Oxalobacteraceae bacterium IMCC9480
GCGCATCGCCATCGATGAAAACGAGCTCGGCACCCGCTGGGGGCTCTCCGTCAAAACTCCTGCGCCGCTGGCGGCAAGAGTCCTTGGGCCCCGTCTTCTGCAAGCTGGGAGCCCGTGTCACCTACCTGATCTCCGAAGTCGAAGCCTTCGAGCGGCGCGTATCGCGCTACTCGACCTTCGCTCGGGCATACCAGTAAGGGGGCGGCCATGAGCGATCTGACCGTATTCCCCGCTGACCTCGCCGAAATGTCGGTGAGCCAACTGGCCAACCTGCCGCCCGCCCAGCTTGTTGAAGCTGACGCCAACCTCGATCACCTGATCGATTGGGCCAAGAAAACGCGCACCAAACTTGATGCCGCGTTGGATCAACGTTTCGGCGAACAGGGCCGCACCGCACTGCGCGACTCCGGCCGCGATTTCGGGCACCGCCCACATCAGCGATGGCCCGCTGCACATCAAGTTTGAGCAGCCCAAGAAGGTCAGCTGGAACCAGAAGCAGTTGGCCGAAATTGCTGAACGAATTGTGTCCTCCGGCGAGAAGGTCGAAGGCTACATCGACGTCAAGCTGGCCGTATCCGAGTCGCGGTACACCAAC
>AEPR01000481.1 GCA_000195205.2 Oxalobacteraceae bacterium IMCC9480
CATCATCAATTACGAAAAACCGGCAGGCCCGGCGTGGTGACTGTTCCTCATCCCAAAAAAGATCTGGGTGTCGGATTGGTCAAGGCTATTTTGAAGCAGGCAGGATTGAAAGGTTAAGCGATGCGATATCCGATAGTCATTGAAACCGGCGACGACACCAGTGCCTACGGCGTTGTCGTCCCGGACCTCCCCGGTTGTTTTTCTGCCGGTGAAACGCTCGATGAAGCGGTGACCAATACAACCGAAGCCATCGAACTGCATCTTGAAGCACTGCTCGCCTCGGGTGAGCCGATTCCTGCAGTCCATGCCTTGTCCGCGCACCAGAAAAATCCCGATTACGCCGGCTGGATGTGGGCGCTCGTAGACATTGACATGAGCCGGCTCGAAGACGTCACGGAACGGATCAACATCACGCTGTCGCGTCGCGCACTGTTCATCATCGATGCGGCAGCCAAGCGCGCTGGTGAAAGTCGCTCTGCCTATCTGGCTCGCGTCGGAGTAAGCGAAGCGGCGCAATCCGAAGCAGCAAAAACCAGATAAGCGGTTTACATCACCCCCGGCACCCGCAATCCCAACGTCGACACCAACAAGACATCCGACACGCGCCGATCATCACACGGATGGCTAGCCAATTGAAACGGGCGCGCAGCTAACTCGTCGAGGCGAATGGATGCCCGCAAAGTGGGGATCATGGATGGTGCCGCTCAGAGAACAAATCTTTGACGTTTAGCAACTGACACAATTTTTGGGGAACGCCAAGGAACCGGCCAGCCATATCCGTGACTCAGCGGATGGCAACTTCATTTGGCCATTCCTTCAACTTTTCGAGCCCATCATGCTACAACCCCTTTTTCTGCCATCAGGCGGACGCGCACAACAGCCTGTCGAGCGCGTGCACACGACGCGAATCCCGGAACCATGCCCTCAGCAGGAACACCCTGTACCGGAACGCACCCGCCAGACACCTTCCGGCAATGGATTCCAGGCACATTTGCTCCAGCAAGCAAGCGCATCGCGCGGAACCAAGCGTCCGGCAGACAACGAGGCAATTGAATATCCGTCGGCAAAGCGTCTTTTGCACGCGCAGTTATCCGGAGAAAGTGACGGGAAAGTAATAACACTTGACGGAACGGCACGAGAGAGAAAATTATCCATAGACAAACTCAGCAGAAGACTGACGAACTTATTCGGCACTGACATTTTATTTCTAAAAAATCAGGACATCGATCCGGCAGTAAAGAAAGACATTCAAGCTGCGCTTGATTCAACGGCATGCTATCGAAAGTCAGCACACCATTCGGATTATAAGGTTACAAAATTCTTCATCTCAATGCACTCGCCAACCAAGGAAATATTCGAAGCGATCCGCACGCTTTACAAACATGCATTGGGAGCGAATTACCAGCATTTCCAAAATGCTGAAACTGCTGCAACAATCATGGCAGCGGCCACTACCCATTCGCGTAAACGCAATATAAATGTTCTATCTGCGGCTACCTGTTTTTGGGGACTGAAAGAAATCAACGTCAACCTCAATGCTGCCAATGCCGATAAGCTCACACCTCTGCTGGTCGCATTGAACAACGAGTCGCGCTGGCAGGAAGTTATACCGGCGCTCCTTGATGCAGGCGCTGATATCAATCATGTCCAGCCGAAGACCGGCGTTACACCACTCCATCATGCCGCCGAGCACGGTACTGCCGGTCAGCTGAAAATGCTCCTCGACAACAACGCCAATCCGGACATCCTCACAAAAAATGGCGCGAACCTGCTTGATCTGATAACGGGCCGCGATAATGCAAAAGATTTGTTCATCGCACTCAAAAATCATTACGAGAAAGTGAAACGCCATCATCCTGATGATGCCAATAAATATATGGCGTTCATGAAAAATGCTAATGCGCACGCCTTCAAAAACAACTCACACCCTGTCAGTCTGCCGGCATTTTTGATGAGAAAAAAGAAGACCACCAAGCTTTGGCCGAACCTACCGGGTTTCGAACAGAGAATGCAGGACATTAGCCCGAATACTCAACAAGAAATACTGGATGCAATAGACAAATTCACTTCAGCTTATCCTACAAAAAGTCGCTCTCTTTTAAACAATATTAGTTCCGCTTTCTTTACGCCGACCGAACCTTTTTTTAAAGCGGCCGTCACTTTACTAAAATACCCATTGGGTTTCGATTTTCCTTTAAAAGGCGGAAGGACTGCATTCGACATACTGACGCAAACTAAAAGATATACACCCAGAGTCGCAACGATACCTCTGGCAGAGTGCATCAAGATACTCAACCAGGCGGGAGCCAATCTGGTTCAGCCAGCAGAACACACACTCGATCGCTTCGCGCCCTTGAGAAGTATCTCGCCCCGAATGGATTTCAATGAAGAAGGAATGTTATCCAACGGTCAACCACACCATGGCGCTGCCTTGCCACACCCATTTAACGAGGAGCAACGAACTAACAGGTTCGGTGAGGCAGGCAAGGTAGAACCATTCCCGTTCAACAGAGACTTTGTCCTCCCAGAAATCACCTACAGGAAACTGGAGGCAATAGTTCATCCGGGAAATCACTCATCCGCGCCGGTCACCTTTGGCGACTGCGATATTCCCGAAAGGCTTGATGCCGAGGAGCAGTTAGCCGCATTGATGGCGGAAGATAGTCCTCCAGGCATGGCCAACGCACACCGGTAATCCGGCCCGGGGCCACAACAGAAGATGCCGTGCGTGACAGAAGCGCTGCAGGACGGGTGATCAAAGAAGCGCGTGCTAGATCACCCCCAGCAGCTTCAACCCCAACGGCAACAACAACGCCGTCATCACTCCCGACAAACCCATCGCCAGCCCGGCGAATGCGCCCATTTCTTCGCTGACCTGAAAACCGCGCGCGGTGCCGATGCCATGCGCAGTGACGCCGAGCGCAAAACCCATCACCTTGTGGTCGGTGAATTTCATCCAGGTCAGGATGGTGCGCGCCAGCGTTGCACCGAGGATGCCGGTGGCGATTACCATCACGGCGGTCAGTGACGGCAAGCCACCGATTTTTTCGGCGATGCCCATCGCGATCGGCGAGGTCACCGACTTAGGTGCCAGCGACAGGATGGTCACCGGCGACGCGCCCAGTGCCCAGGCGACTCCCATTGCCGTAGCGATCGCCGCCGTGCTGCCAGCCAGCATGCCAACGAGCAGCGCAAACCAGTCGCGCCGCAATGCCGGCAATTGCTGGTATAGCGGAATGGCCAGCGCCACCGTGGCCGGTCCCAGCAGAAAATGCACGAATTGCGCGCCATCAAAATACGTCTTGTACGAGGTGCCGGTGATCGTCAGCAGCAGCACCAGGATGGCCACCGCGATGGCTACCGGATTAGCCAGCGGATTGAATTTGGCGCGCTGATAAATCAGTGAGGCGACCTGATAAGCCAGCAATGTCGCGGTCAGTCCGAGCAGCGGCGACGCCGCCAGATAGACCCAGATTTCGTTGAGCTTGGGCGTCATTTCTGCAAGGCCCGCACGACGGCTGCAGTCACCGCGATCGACACCACCACGCTAGCCAGCAGCGCCATCGAAATCGGCAGCCATTCGGCCGCGATCAGCCTTGCATGGACCATGATGCCGACGCCGGCCGGCACGAACAGCAGCGACAGATGGCGCAACAAACCCATCGCCGTCGGTGCCAGTTTGTCGACCATTGCAGGCCGGATCATCAGGTAGGCCAGCAGCAGCACCATGCCGATCACCGGACCGGGTATCGGCAACGACAATGCGTACGACAAGCCTTCGCCGAGGGCTTGGAAGACCAGCAGCGAAGCGAAAGTGGCGATCATCACAACTCCGGATTATTCAGATGTGCGGAGTCTAGCATTGGCGCATTTGCCGGCCGGCGTCAAAGGTAGCAGTAGAATGCAAGCCCCGATCATCCGGTCACATCGCTGCTGACATGACATTTACTGATCTATCCCGCGTTCTATTTCCATTGCTGCTGGCATCGGGCACCGCCTTCGCTGCGCCCGTCCTCGAAGACAGCATCGCTCAGCGTGCCGCCGCCTGCATCGCCTGCCACAACATCGACGGCAAGCGCGGTGCCGATGGCTATTACCCGCGTATCGCCGGCAAGCCGGCCGGTTATCTGGCCAACCAGCTGATCAATTTTCGCGAAGGCCGGCGCGCTTATCCGCAAATGATCTACATGGTCGACAACCTGTCGGATGCCTATCTGCATGAACTGGCCGGTTATTTTTCGGCACTGGAAGTACCGTATCCGCCACCGCAAGCGCTCGCCGTCCCGGCCAGCGTGGCCGCACGCGGACAGCTGCTGGTGCAGCACGGCGATGCCGCCAAAAATATCCCGGCCTGCATTGCCTGCCACGGCAGCGCACTGACGGGCGTGTCGCCGGCCATTCCCGGCCTGCTCGGTTTGCCGCGCGATTATCTGGCAGCGCAATTCGGTGCCTGGCGCAACGGCACGCGTCACGCCGCTGCTCCCGATTGCATGCACAAGATCGCTACCCAATTGAGCACCGATGACATCGGTGCCGTCGCAGCCTGGCTGTCGGCGCAACCGGTACCGGCGGGTGCCAAGCCGGCCACCTCGCTGCCTGCGGCCATGCCACTGACCTGCGGCAGCGTTCCACAATGATGAAATCCATGAAACGTTTCCTGCTGATCGCCCTGTTCCTGTTGCTGGCGATACCCGCCTTGCTGATCACGAAAGAGTTCATCCACAGCCCCGGCGATGACGCCGTCGGCGTACCTATCACCGGTTCCGCAGTCCAGGTCGCGCAGGGCAAGTACCTGTCGCTGGCCGGCAATTGCATGGGCTGCCATACCGTGCGCGGCGGCACGCCGTATGCCGGCGGACGGCCGATCTCGACCCCGTTCGGCACCATCTATTCGCCCAACCTGACCCAGGACAGCGCCAGCGGACTGGGCAAGTGGTCGGCCGATGATTTCTGGCAGGCGCTACATAACGGCAAATCGCGCGACGGCAGCTTTTTGTACCCGGCCTTCCCGTACACCAATTACACCCGCATGACGCGTCCCGACAGCGATGCGCTGTATGCCTACTTCAAGACACTGGCACCGGTGGCACAGGAAAATCTTCCGAACACGCTGCGCTTTCCGTACAACCAGCGGCCGTTGCTGGCGGCGTGGCGCGTGCTGTACTTCACGCCGGGCACGCAGCCGGTCGATGCCGGCAAATCAGCCGAATGGAATCGCGGTGCTTATCTGGTCGAAGGCCCTGGTCATTGCAGCGCCTGCCACGCCAGTCGCACCACGCTGGGCGGCAGCCGTGGCGGCCTCGACGGTGGCCTCATTCCGGTACTGGACTGGTATGCGCCATCGCTGACCTCAAGCAGCGAAGCAGGCCTCGGCGACTGGCAGCAATCACACATCGTCGACCTGCTGCAAACCGGCATCTCGGCGCGCGGCGCGGTGTTCGGTCCGATGGCCGAAGTGGTCGGTGCCAGCCTGCAGCATCTGTCGACGCCGGACTTGCAGGCGATGGCCGGCTATCTCAAATCGCTGCCGCAAACCAGCGAACCGGCCTTGCCACCGGTGGTGCTCGATGAACGCACACAGCGGCTCGGCAGCAAGCTCTACGAACAGCATTGCGTCAATTGCCACCGCGCCGATGGCAACGGCATTCCGCCTCACTATCCGCCGCTGGCCGGCAACCGTGCCATCACGATGGCGTCTGCCATCAATCCGATCCGCATCGTCCTCAACGGCGGCTTTCCGCCCAGCACCGGCGGCAATCCGCGGCCGTATGGGATGCCGCCCTTTGCGGCCGTGCTCAGTGATGACGAAGTCGCTGCCGTGGTGTCTTATACGCGGGCTTCGTGGGGCAATGCGCGGCCCGCCGTGACGGCCTTCGAAGTCGCCCGCAACAGGGCGGTTCCGGGCGACTGATTTCCAGCGTTCGGGCCATCGGCGGCATGCTACCCTCTGCGTTTTCCGCCTTTGGTTTCCGATGAATTCTTCGCCGCTTTCCGATGCACTGCCCGACATCCTGCACGGTCCTTCCCGCCCTGATCTGATCCGCAACGAAATCCTGGCGGATCTGTTCGAAGCCAGCGCGCAGCGCACGCCGGAACAAATTGCCCTGATTTTCGACGAGCGCCAGCTGACCTATGCCGAACTCGATGCTGCCGCCGACCGCATTGCCGCCGGACTGATCGCCAGCGGCGTCGGTGCCGGCCAGCTGGTCGGCCTGTGGCTGCCGCGCGGGATCGACCTGCTGATCGCCCAGCTCGGCATTGCCAAGAGCGGTGCCGGCTGGTTGCCCTTCGATGCCGATACGCCGGTCGAACGGATCGCGATCTGCCTCGAGGATGCCAAAGCCACCGGCATCGTTAGCTGCCTGCACTTTGCACCGCAACTGGCGATCGCCCCCTGCCCGGTCTGGCCCATCGACACCCTGCTCGCCACCACCACCGATGCGCGTCGCAGCGACGTCCGTCTGCACGATCCGGCCTATGTGATCTACACCTCCGGCTCGACCGGCAAACCGAAGGGCATCGAGATCAGCCAGGGCGCGATCTGCCATTTCCTGCGCAGCGAAAACGCGGTGCTCGGGGTGCTTGCCAGCGACCGCGTCTACCAGGGTTTTTCGGTCGCCTTCGACATGTCGTTCGAAGAAATCTGGATCAGTTATCTGGTCGGTGCCACGCTCTGGCTGGCCCCGAAAGAACTGGCCGCCGATCCCGAGGCCTTGCCGCTGGCACTGGCCAACAATGCAGTCACGGTGCTGCATGCGGTGCCGACGCTGCTGGCCCTGTTCAGCCACGACGTCGACAGCCTGCGCCTGATCAACCTCGGTGGCGAAATGTGTCCGCAGGCGCTGGTGGCGCGCTGGGCCAAGCCCGGTCGCCAGCTGTTCAATACCTATGGCCCGACCGAAGCAACGGTCTCGGCCAGTCTGGCCACACTGCAGGCCGGCGAGCCGGTGACGATTGGCCGGCCGCTGCCCAACTACGGCCTGATGGTGATCGATCCCGATCCGGCTCTTGCGTTGACGCTGCTGCCGCGCGGCGCACTCGGCGAACTGGCCATCACCGGTCCCGGCGTGGCGCTCGGCTATCTCGGCCGGCCCGACCTGACCTCTGAAAAATTCCTGACCAATCCGTGGTCGACCGGCGCGCATGACCGCCGCCTGTACCGCACCGGCGACCTCGCCCGCATCGACGAGCATGGCAATGTCGATTGCCTCGGCCGCACCGATTCGCAAGTCAAGATCCGCGGCTTTCGCGTCGAGCTGGGCGAGATCGAAGCGGTACTGGTCGAGCAGGCCGGCGTCGGTACCGCCGCCGTGCTGCTGCGCCAGGAAGCCGGCATCGATCAGCTGGTCGCCTTCCTCGTGGCCGATGGTGCGACGGTGCCGACGCCGGCCATGCTGCGTGCCGCGCTGATGCAGGTGCTGCCACCTTATATGGTGCCGGGGCACTACGAAACCCTGCCCGAGATGCCGCGCCTGACCTCCGGCAAGATCGATCGCAATAGCCTCAAGGCACGTCCGCTGGCGTTTATCGCGGTCGATGCAGCAGCGTCGGACGCGCCGCTGAACATGGCCGAAGAAGCGCTGTTCGGCGCGCTCGGCAAGCTGTTTCCGGGCCAGCCGATCCGGCGCACGCTGGACTTTTTTAGCGACCTCGGCGGCCATTCGCTGTTTGCCGCGCGACTGGCCTCGGCCTTGCGCGCCGACCCGCGTTTTGCCCATGTGACGGTCAGCGATATCTACAAGAACCGGCTGGTCGGGCGCATCGCCGACGTGCTGGCCGAAGCACCGCCGGCGACCGTCGCGCCCGACCTGAACTGGACCCCGCCGGTGACCTGGCGACGCTGGCTGTGCGGTGCCGGCCAAGCGGCCGCCATTCCGGCGCTGGTGGCCTTGCGCATGGCGCAATGGCTGGCGCCGTTCTTTACCTACCACTACTTCACCGGCGATCCGGGCGACTCGATCGTGCGTGCCATTGCCATCTCGGTCGGTGTGTTCATGCTGGCCACGCTGCTCGAATTCGGCTTCGCCATCGTCGCCCATCTGCTGCTGGTACGCCGCCTGAAACCCGGCCGCTATCCGCTCTGGGGACTGACCTATTACCGCTGGTGGCTGGCCGACCGCGTGATCGAATCCGCGCCGGCCTATCTGCTGAGCGGTTCGTCGCTCTACAACGGCTGGCTGCGTGCACTCGGCGCGCGCATCGGCCGCGATGTCGTGATCGGCTCGATGACGCTGCGCGCCGCGCACCTGCTGACCATCGGGTCGGGCAGCAGCATCGGCAACGCCACCAACTTCGAGAACGCGCGGGTCCAGCACGGCGAACTGATCATCGGCGCGATCACGCTGGGCGAACACACCTGCGTCGGCTCGTATTCGATTTTGGAAGGCAATACCCGCATCGGCGACTACGGCCATCTCGATGCCCAGTCGGCCCTCAGCGACGGCATGGCGATTCCGGCCGGACGCAACTGGAGCGGTTCGCCGGCCGGCGATACCGGCCCGTTCGACATGACATCGAACCCGCCGCGCCCGCCGGTGTCGCGCTTGCGCCTGAGTGGCGAAGCGGTCTATTTCGTGTTCGGTGCGCTGCTGATCACGACGCTATTCTTCCTGCCGGTGTTCCCGAGTTTCATGCTGATCGACTGGCTCGACGATGCCGACCGGTCACCGTGGCTGCAGAGTTCCAACGAAGCCTTCCAGCTGACCAAGTACTTCATCATGGCCTGCCCCGCTGCGGCGGTGATGATCCTGTGTACCGCGCTGCTGTCGGCCGGCATCCGCTGGGGCTTGCTGCCGCGCTTGCAGCCCGGTACCTGGCCGGTGCACAGCAATGTCTATTGCCGCAAATGGCTGGTCAATCAGATCCAGGAGTCCAGCCTGCACGTGCTGCACGGCGTCTATGCGACGGTGTTCGCGCCGGTCTGGTACCGGCTGCTCGGTGCCAAGGTCGGGCGTGATGCCGAGATCTCGACCGCGCTCGGCGTAGTGCCCGACATGCTGACCCTCGGCGATGAAACCTTCATTGCTGACGCCGTACTGCTGGGCGACGAGCAGATCGATGGCGGCTGGATGACGATGCAGCCGACCGTGATTTCGCGGCGCAGTTTTGTCGGTAATTGCGCCTATATTGCCGACGGCACCATCCTGCCCGAGAACGTGCTGATCGGCGTCTATTCGCGCGCCCCCGAGAACCATCTGATGAAAGACGGCGATACCTGGTTCGGTTCGCCGCCGATCAACTTGCCGGCGCGCGAAACCGTCGCCGGTTTTCCCGAACATCTGACCTACCGGCCATCACCGCAACGGCGTCTGGCGCGCGGCCTGGTCGAATCCTTCCGCATCATCGCGCCGCATGCCATCGTCACCGCCGTCGGCTACACCGTCGTGCTGGACCTGATGCCGCTGGCCGGTGCCGGCGTCTGGTGGCCGGTGCTGCGCAGCCTGGCGCTGACCGGGCTGGCGTATGGTGCCGGCAGCTTCCTGTTCGTGGCCTTGCTCAAGTGGCTGGTGCTGGGTCGTTACGGCCAGCGCAGCGTGCCAATGTGGACGCCTTTCGTGTGGCTGTCGGAAGCGGCCTCCAACCTGTACGAAGGCGTCGCGGTGCTGAACTTCATGAACTATTTGCGCGGCACGCCGATGCTGCCGTGGGCCTTCCGCCTGCTCGGTTGCAAAATCGGCCGCGGGGTCTACATGGACACCACCGACATCACTGAATTCGATTGCGTGACGATTGGCGACTATAGCGAAATCAATGCGCTGGCCTGCCCGCAAACCCACCTGTTCGAAGACCGCGTGATGAAGATAGACCACGTCATCATCGGCAAGCGCGTCTACATGGGACCGCGCAGCTCGGTCCTGTACGGGGCCGTCGTTGGCGACGATGCGCGGCTTGGCGCATTGACGCTGGTGATGAAAGGCGAATTCATCCCGGCCGGATCGAGCTGGCGCGGCTGCCCGGCCGCACCGGCGATCTTCTGACATGACGCTGGCAGTGCAGCACTGGCCCGGGCCGCTGCTGATGCCGGCATCGGGCTTGCTGCTGATCGGCCTGCGCACGCCGCAGGGCGAAGACCGCACGCAAGCCCGCTTGCTGGTGCGGCAGGCGCTGGGCAGCGTGGTCACATCGGGTGGCGTGTCGATCTCGCATGCGTCCGGCTTCACGGTGGCTGCCGTGCATCGGCATGGCCAGGTTGGCATCGATCTGATGCGGCTTGAAGGTGGGCTGATACCGGACTGGGAAATCGTGGCCCGGGAGTATCTGGGACCGGCTGCGGTGGCACGGATTGCCGCTTGTACTGATGACCGGCGTGCCCGCTGCTTTGCGCAAGCTTGGACGCAGCGTGAAGCACAGCTCAAGTGCCACGGCTGCGGGCTGGTCGAATGGGCGGGCGCGCCGGTGCTCGACGACGGCGGTTGTGCCACGCTGGCGCTGCCGCAGGGGTATGTGGGCACAGTCGTTGTGGCCACGGCGTGATGACCGGCCGGACCATGCGCGGCGCGGCGCGGTAAGCGATAACGTTACTCGTCAATGTCGTACGGTTGCAGCCGCAGGAAATGCAAACCGGCCTGGCGATGCGGAGTGATCGCCGATCAGGTAACTGCACTGCGTGGGCACGATGAACCTGTGCACACCCTACGAAACCGACGCACCCGTAGGGTGGGCACAGC
>AEPR01000480.1 GCA_000195205.2 Oxalobacteraceae bacterium IMCC9480
GATTGCTGGGCGCTAGCGGTGGCGCTTACGACCAGCAAGGCAGTCGCTGCCAGTGTCATGCGTAGTGTGCGTTTCATGTCATTTCTCCGTGCGCGCGGCGCGCTTGAAATCAAACAGGTTCATCAGGTCGCCAAGCGCCGGCTGGTTCAGCGGCACGTAGGGATTGCGCGGATCACTGACCGGGTTCGGCAGGTTGTCGCGGCTGCGTGATGACAGCGGCGGCATCTTCCAGTTGCGCTCGATGAATTTGAGGATGGAGGCGTGGCTGTAATAGGTGTGATCGACATGACCGCGTTTCGAGAACGGCGACACCGCGATCAGCGGGATGCGCGTGCCATCTCCGAAGAAGTCGATCGCCTGCACGTAACCGGAATCGTAATAGCCGCCGCCTTCATCAAAAGTGACCAGCACGACGGTGTTTTTCCACAGCGCCGGATTGGCCTTGACGCGCGTGATGACGTCCTGCGCCAGCGCATCGAAACTGGTTTCCATCGCATAGCCGGGGTGGCCCGAGATGCTGTCGTACGGCGCGATGTAGCTCACCGCCGGGAAGGTCTTGGCATCTTTGACGTCGACATAGAACTGCTGCAGATCATGCAGCTTGTGGCGATCGGGACCGGTCATCGTCGACGTAAAAAAGGTCGGCGTATCGCACATCGCGCAGTATTCCTTGTCGGTCTTGACGCCATCGTTGCGGCCGCCCGAATACCATTTCCACGATACGCCGGCAGCCGTCAGGCCGTCACCGATATGCGGGATGGTTTGCGGCGGCAGCAGGAACTTGTCCGGTGCGACCGGCAGCAAATCCCCCGCCGGCGAATACGCCGGGTCCATGTTGTTGACCATGTAGTAGGTCTCGGGTGCGCAGTTGCCATCGTTGAAGGCCTTGTACGGCAAGGCTTTCAGGTGATTGCGGATACCGGCCACGCCGGGCAGCGCGACATCATCGCAGCGGATATAGGTGCCACCGCGATAGCCGTCTTCGGTGTACCAGTTGTTGGTGCCGGGCTGGGCATCGGGATTCTCGATCAGCTTGGCTGCCGGCATGGCGGGCTTGCCATCGGCAGTGAAGAACGAGACATCGCCGGTGGCCAGCGCCAGGTAATTGACGGTGGTGCCGCCCATGATCGGCTGATGATAGTTATCGGCGATCGCATAGGTGTCGGCCAGGTACTTGAAGTACGGCGCGTCGCCGGTCGACATGTTGTAGAAGCCCATCGCCACGCCACCCTGAAAGGTCGGCTTGCCCGGACCCAGCGGCAGCCACGGATTGCTCGGGCCGAGGCCGGTGGTTTCGGCGACCCAGACGAACAGGTCGTTCTTGCCGCCATTGGTCTGCTGCCACATCTGATAAAAACGGTGGATCGGGTCGCCGGTGTGGGCGCCGTAACCGACGTGCTGCGTGATCTGGAACGGGCCGTTCGGCATCGCCTTCGGAAAGCGTGCATCGGGTACATCGTGGCGCTGGCCGAACGCGCCGAGGGCGTACGGTTGCGGCAGCGTCGGATAGGTGCCGACGGTTTTTGGTGTCGGGGTGTAGGCACCGAAATTTTCGGCGGTCTTTTGTGCGGCATCGGCATAGCGCGGACCCGGCGAACCATCGGCCTTGATGATGCCTTTCGACAGTAGGTTTGAAATGGTCTGGCCGCGCTTCGGTTGATAGGCACCGAACATGTTGTCGAAGGTGCGGTTTTCACCGACCAGCACAATGACGTGTTCGATCGGGGTCGTGGTCTCGGCCAGCACGCCAGCGGACCAGCCCAGCGTGCACAGCAATAAAGTCGGTACGGTCAATTTCATTGGAACACCTTCGGAAAACACTACGGGGAGCCGCGTCATCCGCAGAACGGATGCCGTGCCCCCCTGATCAATCAAGCTTGCCGGAGCGTTGCCGCGCCGGGGCGAAGGTAAAACTTGGCGGGTGGTCA
Source organism: Oxalobacteraceae bacterium IMCC9480 (assembly GCA_000195205.2). Taxonomy (GTDB): domain Bacteria; phylum Pseudomonadota; class Gammaproteobacteria; order Burkholderiales; family Burkholderiaceae_D; genus Actimicrobium. Next base: position 1,929 of record AEPR01000480.1, read on the forward strand.
CGGTACTGCCGTGCCCACCCTACCCGGCGCAAAAGGTCGTTAGTAGGGTGGGCACGGTCTCTTGTGCCCACG
>AEPR01000479.1 GCA_000195205.2 Oxalobacteraceae bacterium IMCC9480
AGCGGCCCAACGAATTCCGCTAATGCGACAGAACCCTGCGCCTTGCCGAATTTTGAAGTGCACCAACGCCACTTGAACCGGAGTATACTTTATGTCCTCCAGACATGGACGCATAATCTAACGGGTTTTTTTTATTAGAACTATGATCGCGTTGGCGGTTGTTGGGTTCCAAAATAACGCTAGCAGCAAATCACCAAGCAACATTGCTCCAAAGGAATTTAGCTTCATACTATTTCTTAGCTAAAAAGAATTCTTTTTTTCCCGGCGATTCCACAACCACGAAAGTTTATTCAATGAATAACGGGATTACTCTGCAGTTCGACCAGCCTGACTTGGGCTCTCGCATCGAAACGCTGAGCGAAGCGGAGCTGGATAACCTGTCTTTCGGCGTAATTGGTTTCGACGCTCATACTACCGTCACACTTTACAACACCTTCGAATCCAAATATGCAGGCCTCTCTCGTGAGCGCGTCGTAGGAAATCCCTTGTTCACTATCGTGGCACCGTGCATGAATAACTTCATGGTTGCGCACCGTTTCGAAGATGCAGCGACCAAAGGTACGGCTCTGGACGACACAATCGATTACGTTCTGACGTTACGCATGCGCCCTGTCAAGGTCAAATTGCGGCTGATTGCCGCACCTGACGTAGTAACGCAGTATGTAATGGTGCTGCGATCAGTGTGAACGCCATGATGAGCATTGAAGAAGATTATGAAGCCCTGATCCAGTTTCTTTACTTGGCGCCGGTAGGGCTCGTCCAAGCCGATATCGATGGCGAAATTGTCATGATCAACCCGATCTCGGCGCAGCTGTTGCTGCCAATTTCGCGCGATGGAAATCTTAGCAATCTGTTCGATGCGTTTGAACCGGTAGCGCCAGAATTACGCCATCTATGCTCGTCGTTCGCCGGATCGCAGGGCATGATCTGCGATGCGCTGCGCATCCAAGTCACTGCGGGACTGCCTGGTAAATCGGATCCCCAGATTCTGTCACTGAGCCTTATGAAGCTCGATGCGCAACGGCTGATGGCGGTCGTCGCGGATGTCTCGTTGCAAGTTAAACGCGAGCGCCAGCTACGACAAAACGACGCCTGGTTTAACGCGATCCTGACAGGCATCTCCGATTACGCGCTGGTGAGTCTTGACAGTAACGGAATCGTGGAAGACTGGAACACGAGTATCGGGCGGGTCACCGGATTTACGAGTGAGTCGGTTGTAGGAAATTCCTACGGCCTCTTTTTTCCGACCGGCTCTGCCACTGCCGACGGCCTGCTAGACCGCTTGGCTGAAGCCGATGCGAACGGCTGGAGCCTGGCAGACAGCGAACAGGTAAGGCGCGATGGCTCGGTGTACTGGGCAAGTACCATGATCGCGCCGTTACACCTCCAAGAATGTATTGAAATTCATTGTCCAGTGCCGGATCCAAGTTATTGCTTGATCATCCGGGATATCTCAGACAAACGCGAGGTGAGCGAAAATTACCGTCGCGCCACCGCTTGCGATCACCTGACTGGCCTAGCCAATCGCCATGCTTTTTTTGACGCAGCGGCAATCGAGCTTGAGCGCATGCGACGCGTTCCGCGATCACTCTCGCTTATTCTGTTCGACGCAGATTTTTTCAAAAGTATCAACGATCGCTATGGTCATCCGGCAGGCGATGTAGTCCTGCGTGAGCTGGCAACGGCTATGAAAAAAACCTTTCGCCAGATCGATATGGTAGCGCGGGTCGGTGGTGAGGAATTCGCTATTTTGCTGCCTTCCACCAATTTAGAAGGCGCGATGCTCGTGGCAGAGCGGCTACGAGAAGCGGTTGCTGCAACAGTGCTGCAGATCGATGGCACGAAGATCAAATTCACCGTCAGTGGTGGTGTCGCAACAATGCATGAAAGCGTGCTCGGGCTCGATGCTTTGATGAAGCGAGCCGATCAGGCCTTATACGCGGCCAAGACAAGCGGTCGCAATCGTATCGTGTCGTGGCATCCCGACGCCGATGACGTCAGGTTGAAGCGGTAGCAGTATGTCCACTCCAGCGGTAATCTCCGACGTCAACGACAACTACGAGGCACTCATCGCCTTTCTCTATCGTGCGCCGATCGGCTTGGCCGAGATAACGTCGGACGGTACGATTGAGATGCTCAATCCGATGGCGGCCCAGTTGCTCATTCCGCTGGCGCCGAACGCCGACTTAGTCAATCTTTTCTCCGCACTGGCTCTGGTGGCGCCGCAGTTGCAGCAGATCGTATTCAACTTCACTCAACCGAGTGGCGTGATCTGTGAGTCGTTGCGCATAGATTTGAGCGCGATGGCCCGCGACAACACCATCAAGGTACTTTCTATTAGCCTGATGAAGTTGGAAACCGGGCGGCTGATGGCAGTTCTGGCAGATGCGACGCAAGAGGTTGCTCGCGAGCAGCACAAATTGTCTAGCAGCCTGCGTCGAGCAGCCCGTACCGACATGCTCACGCAGATGCCAAATCGCGAGGAAGTGCGCGAGCAATTGCAGCACATGATCGATCTGATGGTGGCCGAGGGTAAAGCGGGCTGCGCCGTGTTGTTCATGAACTGCGACCACTTCAGGCGAATCAATGACGCACTCGGGCACGCCACCGGCGACGAGATCCTCGGGCTGATGGCCGAACGCCTAAGATCGGCCTTGCGTCAGGGCGACCGCATCGGTACTGCGCCGAAGATGCACCAGATGGCTGCGCGTATCGGTAGCGATGAATTCGTCGTGATTCTTGACGACATGCGGCAGGATCAGGACATGCTTTCGGTTTCGCAGCGCATCCTTGATGTTTTGTCGGCGCCCTACACGACGCGCTTGCATCGGGTGAGCTGCACGGTCAGTATGGGTCTCGTGATGACTTCACGGGCCGGTGCCGACGTCGATGCCGTCTTACAGGATGCCAGTATTGCAATGGTCGAGGCAAAAAGAGCTGGCGGTGCGCGCTATATGGTGTTTGATGCAGCAATGCGCAAACGTGCGGCACATGAGGGAACAAGAGAAGCGGATCTGCGGCGCGCCCTACTCGAGAAGGAACTGTTTGTGGTCTACCAGCCGCTAGTTGAACTGACTCGATCGGATTACATCGATCGGAGCGCCGGCGTAGAAGCGCTGGTGCGCTGGCAGCATCCGCTCAATGGCTTGGTACCGCCGCTTGAGTTCATCAGCCTCGCGGAGAACTGCGGTGTCATCGGGGAACTTGGCGACTTCGTGCTGGAA
>AEPR01000478.1 GCA_000195205.2 Oxalobacteraceae bacterium IMCC9480
CCTCACAAGCCGGTGACAACGCCAACCATCGCTACAGCGAGCTCAACCAGATCACCAGTGCCAACGTCAAGGACCTGCAAGTGGCCTGGACTTTTTCGACCGGGGTGTTGCGCGGTCATGAAGGCGGACCGCTGGTCGTCGGCGATACGATGTACGTCCATAGTCCGTTCCCGAACAAGGTGTATGCGATCAACCTCGAAGACCAGAGCATGCGCTGGAAGTACGAGCCACGGCAGGATCCCGGGGTGATTCCGGTCATGTGCTGTGACACCGTCAATCGCGGTGTCGCTTACGGCGATGGCAAGATCATCCTGCAACAAGCCGACACCACGCTGGTGGCGCTCGACATGAAGACCGGCAAGGAAGTCTGGAAGACCAAGGTCGGCAATCCGAAGGTCGGCGAATCCAACACTAATGCACCGCACATCTTCAAGAACATGGTTATCACCGGCATTAGCGGTGGCGAGTTCGGCGTGCGCGGCCGGCTCACCGCGCATGACCTGAAGACCGGCAAGGAACTGTGGAAAGCCTACAGCGTCGGGCCTGACGCCGACATGCTGATGGATCCGGCCAAGACCATGACCTGGACCAACGGCAAGATGGCACCGGTGGGCAAGGATTCCTCGCTCAAGACCTGGTCCGGCGATCAATGGAAAATCGGCGGCGGCACGACCTGGGGCTGGTACAGCTACGACGCGGCCACCAATCTGCTGTACTACGGCACCGGCAATCCATCGACCTGGAATCCCTCGCAGCGGCCCGGCGACAACAAGTGGTCGATGACGATTTTTGCGCGCGACCTCGATACCGGCAAAGCCAAGTGGGTCTATCAAATGACACCGCATGACGAATGGGATTATGACGGCGTCAATGAAATGATCCTGGCCGACATCAAGGTCGCCGGCAAGCCACGCAAGACGCTGGTGCATCTGGACCGTAACGGCTTTGGCTACACGCTCGACCGCGTCACCGGCGAATTGCTGGTCGCCGAAAAATTTGATCCGAAGGTCAACTGGGCCACCCATATCGACATGAAAACCGGCCGTCCCGCCGTCGTCGACAAGTACAGCACCAGCCTGGGCGGTGAAGACGTCAACATCAAGGGTATCTGTCCGGCTGCGCTGGGCAGCAAGGATCAGCAACCTGCCGCGTTCTCGCCGAAGACCGGACTGTTCTACGTGCCGACCAACCATGTCTGCATGGACTATGAACCGTACAAGGTTGACTTCACTGCCGGCCAGCCGTATGTGGGCGCCACCGTGTCGATGTTCCCGGCTCCCAATAGCCATGGCGGCATGGGTAACTTCATTGCCTGGGATGCCGGTACCGGAAAAATTGTCTGGTCCAAGCCAGAGAAATTTTCGGTCTGGAGCGGCGCGCTGGCTACCGCAGGTGACGTGAATTTTTACGGCACGCTGGAAGGCTTCATCAAGGCCGTCGATAACAATGGCAAGGAACTGTGGAAGTTCAAGACGCCGTCCGGCATCGTCGGCAACGTCAACACCTGGGAATACAAGGGCAAACAGTACATCGGCGTACTCTCGGGTATCGGTGGCTGGGCAGGGATCGGCATGGCAGCAGGTCTGACCAAACCCAACGAAGGCCTGGGTGCCGTCGGCGGCTACAAGGAACTGTCGAATTTCACCGAGCTCGGTGGTGTCCTGACCGTGTTTGCCATCCCTGGCAATGTCACGGTGGCGTCGGCGAAGTAATCCGGCGTTCTTCATCGCCACAACGCCGGCCGGATCGATCCTGATCCGGTCCGGCGTGTCACTTTCAAGGAGGTTTTCATGGTCCTGCCCATCACATTGCGAAGCACACTATTGACGGCTGGCCTGGCTCTTACCGTTTTCTGTCACCAGAATGCGCTGGGCACGACGACTGCGCCCGACAAGGCCGCAAGCGCCAAGCTCTATACCGTTGTCGACAAGAACAAGGTTGACCCGAACACCCTGATCGGCTGGAAAGTCTGGCGCGCCCAATCCTGCAGCCGCTGCCACGGTGCCGCCCAGGAAGGACTGGTCGGACCATCGCTGATCAACAGCATGAAGGTACTGACCAAAGAGCAATTCGTGACAACGATGAAAAAAGGCCGCATCGAAAGAGGCATGCCCAACTTTGGTGGCGTGCCTTTTGTGGCCGACCATCTCGATGAGTTGTACGCGTATCTGAAGGGACGTTCCGAAGGCGATATTGCTGCCGGCCGCCTCCAGGTCATCGTGAAATAAACCAGGCCAACGCCGGTGACCGCATCACTGAAGTGAGTCTTAATTTCTGCATAAAGGAGTCGCCCCATGGTCCCGCTTATCCGTCCCCGCCGCCGCTTGGCCATCAGCCTGTGTGCCGGCTTGCTGGCACTGTCAGCACCCGCGATGGCACAAGATGGCGCAAGCACACAAAAAATCCTGCGGGTCTGCCAGGATCCCAACAATTTGCCGATGTCGGACCAGCAGGAACGCGGCTATGAAAACAAGATCGCCGAGCTGTTTGCCAGCAAGCTCGGCTGGAAACTCGAACATAGCTGGTACCCGCAGCGCATGGGCTTTATCCGCAACAGCCTGAAGGCAAAGATCGATGGCACCGACACCTTCAAGTGCGACGTGGTCACCGGCGTGTCGACCGATTTCGAGATGGGACTGGTGACGCAACCCTACCTGGCATCGACCTATGCGATGGCCTTTGTCAAAGGCAAGGGACTCGATGCGATCAAGACGCCCGCTGACTTGCTGGCGCTGCCGCGGGCGATCCGTGACAAGCTGAAGATCGGTATTTTTGCGCGCTCTCCTGCCGCAGACTGGTTGCTGAAAAACGGCCTGATCGGCCAGATGGTGTCGTACTCGCCGCAGACCGGCGATCCGGATCAATATCCGGGTCAGCTGATTGACCGCGACCTCGCCAACGGCACCGTCGATGTGGCGATTGCATGGGGGCCTATCGTCGGGTATTTCGCCAAGCAAGCCGCAGGCGCACCTGTCACGGTCGTGTCCTTCAAGCCGGTCGACGATGGCATCCGCTACGGTTTCAGTATTGCGATGGGCGTGCGTTACGGCGATAACAAGCTGCGCGATCAGCTCAATGCATTGATCGCGTCCAGCCAGCCCGAGATCGCCCAAATTTTCAGGGACTACGGCGTACCGGTGACTGCACTGCCCGCACCGAAAGCAGCTGCGCCCTCCTGAACGGGGACGTCGCCGTCATATTCATCACCGCCAGGGAGACTCACGATGCCACTTTCACCGACACTGCGCGCAGCCCGCATCCTGCTGGCAAGCTCCGCATTGATGGCAACGGGTGCCAGTGCCAGCCTTGCGCAGGAGATCTCGCAACCCGAAAAAATCCTATTCCAAAGCAAGCACTTCGGCAGCATTAAAAAGCCCACCCGGATTGCGTATGCCTATCACCAGGAAAGCGCCGCACCGGATACTTTCGACGATGCCGTGACGCTCACCGTTACCCATCCCAATGCCGACGGCACCGCCTCTGTCGCGGCGCAATTCCTGACCGGCAGCCATGCGATTCCGATCGCACCGATAGATCATGCGCAAGGCAATCCGGCCATCCTCGGTTTCCTGGAGCGCGATATCGCCGAAATGAAGCGCCTGACCGGCGGCTCGACGAACTATTTCCGCAAGCGCATCCGGCTTGCGCTGGCAGCACCCGATGCGGCGATCAAGGCCATTACCGTCAATTACGCCGGGCGTTCCGTTGCCGCGCAAGAGATTACGGTGCGCCCGTATGTCGACGATCCGCTCAAAGCGCGCTTCCTGCAATTTGCCGGCAAGGGCTATGTGTTTGTCATCAGCGATGCCGTACCGGGGACCGTTTTTCAGGTCTACACTACCTTGCCCACGGATCAATCTGCTGCTGCGATTGCCACCACGATGACGATCGTCCAGCCAGATCCGGTACCAAAGAAAAATGCAGGACCCGGGACATAAGCAGCCATCCTGCGGCGGCACTGCAAGCTGGCTCACCGCACGAACCTGCAGTTGATTGCCTATAAATTCAGCACTCACAATTGGACGCTATTGTGAAAATTTTTATATGTGAACACGCTTGTCAGCCCCTGCCTTCTGCGCTTGGCCGGTCGTCATCGTCGGATTTTCGCGGCGACATGTTGCTCGCTGCCCTGCTGGTCGACCTGTCGCGTCTCGATGACTTGGCGCTCACCGTATTGCGCCCGGGCAGCGCGGGTTTGCGCGGCGTGCCCGACAGCGTGACCGTCGTCACGGCCGGTGTCGATGACTGCGCTGCTGCGCTCGCCCGTTGCCTCGCCGATGCCGATGCCGTGTGGCCGCTGGCACCGGAATCCGATGGTCTGCTCGAATCGATTTCCAGAATGGCGCTGCAAAACGGCAAACTGCTGATCGGCAGTTCTCCGGATGCCGTGCATCTGGCCGGCAGCAAATACCTGACCTCGCAAGTGCTGCGGGCCGCCGGCATCACGGTGGTGCCGACGTACTTTTCAGCGGACACCTTGCCATCCGATGCGCAGGCATGGATTGCCAAGCCGGATGACGGTGCCGGTTGCACGGACATCCACCTTTTTTCAAGTGCCGCGCTGGCCAGGGAATGGATTGCCGCCAGACCGGCATGCGCCGTGGTCCTGCAACCCTATGTGGCCGGTCGCCCCTGCAGCTTGTCACTGCTGTGCGGCAGCAACGAGGTATTCCTGATGGGCTGCAACGAGCAGCGCATCGCGGCGGCGGACCATCAGATTCATTACCTGGGCAGCACCGTCAACAGCATCAGCGATACCGATGGCCGGCTGGAGCAGCTGGCGCGCCGCGTGGTCGCGGCCATTCCCGGCCTGTGGGGGTATGTGGGCATTGATCTGATCATCACGGAGCAGGGCCCCGTTGTGCTGGAAGTCAATCCACGCATGACCATGTGCCACGCGGGCTTGCATGACTCCCTCGGTGTCAATCCCGCCGGCATGCTGATCGACCTGTTGCGCAGCGGTCGCTGCAGCGAACCGCGCCGGCAGAAAAACCGGCAGGTCAGTATCGATATCCATGACGGCTTGTCGCAGCGCTGAATCAAGCGACGCCGCCGGCACTGTCAGTACGTATCCCGCGCGGCAATCGCGATATCGAGCCGGCCCAGCTTGCGATACAGCGTATTGCGACTGAGCTTGAGCTGGCGCGCGACTTTGCTGAGGTTCCAGCGCGACAGCTTCAATTGCCGGATCAAGGCGTCGCGCTCGGCCAGCTCCAGCGGATTGAGCAAGGCCAGCGGTCCCGAAGCGAGTTCCGGCAGTGCTACGGCGATGTCTTCTTTCGCGCTGCCGGCGGGCGCAAAAAAATCCGGCGGCAGGCAATCGAGGTGCAGCGCATCGCCATCCCGCAAAGCCACCATGGTGCGCAGGACATTGCGCAATTGGCGGATATTGCCGGGCCAGGGATGGCGATCCAGCGCCGCCATCAGCGGGTCGGCTATCGTGACGACAGCGTCGTCCGGCATTTCCTGTTGCAGCACGAAGCGGATCAATTCCTGCCGGTCGCCGCGTTCGCGCAGCGGTGGCAAGGTCAGGGTCAAGCCCTGGATCCGGTAGTACAGGTCTTCGCGAAATTCCCCGCTGGCGATCTTGGCCGGCAAATCACAATGGGTCGCACTGATCAGGCGGATGTCGAGCTTGATCGCGGTTTCGCTGCCGAGCGGGACGACCTCGCGCTCTTCCAGCACACGCAGCAATCTGGCTTGCAGCGCAATGGGCATGTCGCCGATTTCATCGAGGAACAAGGTGCCGCCGTTGGCCTGGAATATTTTGCCGCGCTGGCCGTCCTTGCTCGCGCCGGTAAATGCGCCGGACTTGTAGCCGAACAGTTCGCTTTCGATCAGGGACTCCGGGATAGACGCGCAATTGATGGCGACGTAGGGCTGGTGCGCCCGCTTGCTCGACAAATGGATGCCCTTGGCAAAGAGCTCCTTGCCGGTGCCGGTTTCACCGCACAGCAGGATGGCCACGTCGCGTTCGATGATGCGCAGCGCCGTGCGGATATTGTGTTCCATCAGCGGATCCGGACCGCACTGCAGGCGCTCCAGTGGCGCGCGGGATTTGGCACCGACCTCGCCCATGGCGACCGGTGCTGCCGCGCCGCCAAAAGTTTGCAGGACCGGATTTTCACCGCTGGCACCAGCCAGCGCGCAGGCAAAAAAGCGCCGTCCGTGGCGCGCATCGAAGACGACGGCCGGGCTTGGTCCGTGCTTGATGCTGGCGCGCAGCAAGGATTCGAATGACACATTAAAAAAAGCATCCAGCGCTTGTCCGACGATATCGTCAGGTGCGATGCCCAGTTGCGCCAGCGCGTTGCGGCTGGCACCGAGCACGCGGCAATCGGCGTCGACCGCGATGATGCCTTTGCTGAGGGTGGCGACAAACTCCGGCCGGGGATGAAAAACGAACAGGCGCGCGCTCGCAAATTCGGTAGTGAAAATCCTGTTTTCAATTTCCTGCACCGACATTTTTACCAGCTCCAGCACATGGCGCGGCGCACGGTGCACTTCCCCCGAGGCATCCAGCACCGCCAGCAACTGGCCGCGCCAGTCGAGTACCGGCGCACCGGCGCAGGTCAGGCCGGTATTGCGATACAGGTAATGGTCACCCTGGTGAATCATGATGGGCCGCTGTTCCTGCAGACAGGTTCCCATCCCGTTGGTCCCCTGAAAACGCTCGGACCAGACAGCACCGGCGACCAGGCCGGAGCGCGAGGCGGCATGCGTAAATCCCGGATCGCCGAAATAGTTCAGCAACACGCCGTCGCCATCGGTGAGCATGATCGCGTAATCCGACTTGGCGATTTGCTGGAACAGATTGGCCATTTCGCTCCTGGCGGCACGCAGCACCACCGACGAGGTCTCCTGGCGCGCAAGCAGTTCCTGGCGTTCCACGACATACAGTTCGCGCGGCAAGGCCGGATCCAGCTGGTAGTCGTTGGAACAGCGTATCCACGAATCGGTAATGTGATTGGGCACGTGTGCCGACGGCGATAAAGGCGAGCGAACGACGCCGCGTATGCGAGTGCAATGACTGTGCACGCTGATCATGCTGTCTCCTTGCCCGGCCTGCCGTCTTGCCGGGAATGGTTGGTGTGTTCCGGACTGGAACGTGACCTCTGGCGGGTCGGTTGGCCATCGTGGCTCGATTATTGCTGACTATTGCTGATGCAGACGCTATCCATGTCAGCTCGTCGTGACTTGTGACAAAAAAGCGCTTGCTCCTAATGATAGGAAAGAACCTACCGGCCAGAATACACCGAATACACAGCAGTACCTAAATTGACGCCGACGAATTATCAGCAACCGTCATTGCACGCCGGCGCAGATCGCACTTAACCAGGAGGAATGCCCCATGGATGTTCGCGCAGCAGTAGCCACCAAAGCAGGTGCCCCGCTCACCATCGAAACAGTACAGCTGGACGGTCCCCGCGCCGGGGAGGTCCTGGTCGAGATCAAGGCCTCCGGCGTGTGTCACACCGATTTGTTCACGCTCTCGGGCGATGATCCCGAAGGTCTTTTCCCGGCCATCCTGGGTCATGAAGGTGCCGGCGTGGTCGTCGAAGTGGGCGCGGGAGTGCGCTCGCTCAAGCCGGGCGACCATGTGATTCCGCTGTACACGCCGGAGTGTCGCGAGTGCGAATATTGCCTCTCGCGCAAAACCAATCTGTGCCAGGCGATCCGTTCCACGCAAGGCCGTGGCGTGATGCCGGACGGCACCAGCCGCTTCCGCCACAACGGCAAGGAAGTGTTCCATTACATGGGCACCTCGACCTTTGCGAACTACACCGTTGTGCCGGAAATCGCACTAGCCAAAATCCGCGAGGACGCGCCCTTCGAAAAAATTTGCTATGTCGGTTGCGGCGTGACCACCGGCATCGGTGCGGTGATCTATACCGCCAAGGTGCAACCGGGCGAGAACGTGATCGTCTTCGGACTGGGCGGGATCGGGCTCAATGTGGTCCAGGGCGCGCGGCTGGCGGGTGCCAACATGATCATCGGCGTGGACATCAATCCGGAGCGCGAAGCGCTGGCCCGAAAATTCGGACTGACCCACTTCGTCAATCCGAAAGTCGTCGAAGGCGACATCGTGCCGTATCTGGTGAGCCTGACCAAGGGCGGTGCCGACCACAGCTTCGAATGCATCGGCAATGTCACGCTGATGCGGCAGGCGCTGGAGTGCTGCCATAAAGGCTGGGGCAAATGCACCATCATCGGCGTGGCCGGTGCCGGCCAGGAAATCTCGACCCGGCCGTTCCAGCTGGTGACCGGCCGGGTCTGGCAAGGCTCGGCCTTTGGCGGCGCGCGCGGACGCACCGATGTACCGAAGATCGTCGACTGGTACATGGAAGGCAAGATCAACATCGACGACCTGATTACCCACGTCATGCCGATCGAAAAAATCAACCATGCCTTCGACCTGATGAAGGCCGGCACCTCGATCCGTTCGGTGGTGACGTTCTGAGGATCGTGTGCTGCCCTGCTCCATTGTTGACCATCTTGTTACGCAGGTCGCTTCACTAACGGCACTACCTGTCCTTGCATATCGGGGCGATCCGCAGCGGCCAAGCCGGCCGGAAATAGGCGCGGTTTTTGCTGAGTGGATAGGGCAAGGAAATTACTCAAGTTCAACAACGGGTTTGGCTAAGGCTGCTGATGCAGCGCTATCCGGCCCCCTTTTCAGGAGAACTATATGACTGTTCACATCCACCCCGCCGTCGACAACGGCGTCAAGCCGGCACTGGCAGGATTTTCCGGCGGCACCTTGCTGTGCGACTGCGCCGATCACAAGGTTGAAGTCACCATCACCTCGCAGACCGTCCACAATCACGTCTGCGGTTGCTCGAAATGCTGGAAGCCGGCCGGCTCGCTGTTTTCGCAAATTGCCGTGGTCTCGAAAGATGCCGTCAGCATTACGGCCAATGGCGACAAGCTGAAGATCGTCGACGCGAGCGCGGCGATCCAGCGACATGCCTGCACCGCCTGCGGCGTGCACATGCTGGGCCGTATCGAAAATACCGGCCATCCTTTTTTTGGGCTTGATTTTGTCCACACCGAACGGTCACCGCAAAGCGGCTGGGCCCCGGCTGGATTTGCGGCCTTCGTCTCGTCGATCCTGGAAGCCGGTGCGCCTGCCGACCAGATGGGTGCGGTGCGTGCGCGCCTGGTCGAACTGGGCCTGCCACCATACGATTGCCTGTCGCCGCCGTTGATGGATGCCATCGCCTCGCATATCGCCAAGTCGAGGTAAATGCGGGGCGAGTCAACTTCAACAGCAACGACGACGCGCTGCTTTGCATGCACTCACGTACATACCGTTCGTCCTGAGTTTGTCGAAGGAAGCT
>AEPR01000477.1 GCA_000195205.2 Oxalobacteraceae bacterium IMCC9480
CCTGACAGTGCCGGCAGTAGCGCCGCCGGACGCAAGCCAGTTGTATGTAGTGGCCTATGCCGGCGAGCGGGCACAAGCGCGCCGGCTGGCGCGCGACGCTTGCCTGACCGGGGCTGCAGCGCTGCAGCAATTGCTGCAAACCGTGGCACAAACGCAGGATTTGGCGGGCCTGGTTGCCGCGCGTCTGCAGGTGCAGGCCAATACCCAGGCGCGTAGCGCTGCACGCAAGCAGAAACAGGCACTGGCCTGGCAACGCAAGCAAGCGGCCAGGATGCCAAGCGGGGAAGGCTGGACGGGCTGGTTCGACGGCTCGGCGTGGCCCAATCCGGGACGCATCGGACTCGGTGCCAGGTTGACCGGCCCGCTCGGGGTGGTCACTGATATCAGCTTGCCGGGTGGTCACGGTGACAGCAACCAGGCCGAATACATGGCCTTGCTGGTCTTGCTCGAGGCGGCATTGGCTTCGCAGGCCGACCAGTTGCTGATTCATGGCGACAGCCGCATCGTCATCGACGACGTGACCGGCGTTCATCGCGTCGCCAATCTTGAGGCCTATCGATGCCGTGCGTTGACGATACTGGCGCAACTGGGTCCGGTGCGCTTTCACTGGATACCCCGGCGGCGCAATGCGGTCGCCGACGCATTGTCTCTGCGCGGGCGGCAGACGTAAAAAAGCCTCGCAGCCAGCGAGGCTTTTTTCATTCCGTGTAGATCAAGTCAATCAATAACCGTATTTTTGGCCAGCCATGTTGCCGAGAAATCCGCCACCAACGGCACCGGCGACTGTTGCCAGCGTACGGCCACGTCCGCCACCGACCTGGTTACCGATCAGGCCACCGACGACAGCGCCGGTGGCAATGCCGATCGGACTATTGGCAGCCTGCACCGGCTGCTGGTAAGCCGGCTGGCGATTGTCGTTGCGGTAGTTGTTCTCGTTCTGCGCGTAGGTGGTTGGATGTGACGAAGTACGGCGTACGGTCGCTGCATGTTTATGGGCTGGCGGTGTAACCGGTTCGACCTGGTAGGCGGCGGCAACCGGTGCCGATACCGGTTGCATGTACTGCAGGCCGGCCTGCGTTTGCACCAGCACCGGTGCCGGTATGGTTTGCGCCAGTGGTGCGCCGCTGCTGTTTGAATTCGGCAGCATGCCGCTGAGAGCTGCAACGCCGAGCAGACTGACCAGGGTCACCGAGACGGCAGCGCCGGCCAGTAGCGGGTGAATGCGTGAGCTTGATTGAGTGGTTTCCATGGCGTGCTCCTGTGTTGCTGGTTAGGGAGCCCTGAGCATAACCACATGGATCCATCTTGAAACCCGTTAACTTGTATCCGCCGTGACGAGATGTAAGTGATCGCCATGCCTGTGTTACCGTAGGCCGCTCCCCAAAAAAACTGCTGCTTGTCCAATGCCCTTACCTTTGCGTTTTCTGTTGCTCGCTGTCTTGCTTGGTCCAGGCCACGCGTGGGCGGTGCAAAGTGATATCGGTGCAACCCTGCCCGATTTACCTTTGCCGCGCAGTTCCCAGGTGACCCGTTTCGATGCCAACCCCGGCGGCGTCACACTCGGCTACGCCGATGCCGATCAGGGCTGGGGGGCGCTGGCAAGCCGTCCTTCGGGCACCGATACCGCATTGCAGCTGACCTATGGGTCCGTGCTCAGCGAAGGCCTGGGTGCCGGTGTGCATGTGCAGGTCCGGCCACGCCAGAGCGAAGTCGTCCTCAATGGCATCTACGATCCGGCCACTGATTTGCGCCTGCATCTGGCAGTCGGCCAGCTGCGCAGCAGCAATACCTATCAATTTGTCTTCGGCGATTACGCCAAGAGCGTGGCGCAAAGCAGTTATCTGATGGATGTACGCAAGTACTGGGCGCCGGGCTCTTTGCTACGGGATTTTGGTGCCAGCGCGTACCAGGCCGGTACCCGCGAGCGCGGTGCCGAACAAACCATGGTGCATCCTGACGGTACCGGGCGGCTGGCAACCGGCGTGCAACAGGGTTACATGCTCAACCTCAGCCTGGCACCCTCGCCGCGATCCAAGCTCGATTTTGGCCGGGGCATGGACAGTACCGAGTACGCGATGGCCGATGGTGCCGGCAACGGCTCCGGTAACGCCGTCCGGCAGGCCAGCTTTACGCAATACCTCGACGATTGCATGCAGGTGCGCGGCGGCTATCGCGGCAACGCATGGACCGACGAAGTCCAGCTCGACATGACCCGCGGCAGCTGGCAGGTCGGATTGTCGCGCCAGACCTTGCGCGATGGCGGTGACAGCACCGTCGCCGTCAAGATGGGCTATTCGATCCCGCTGGGCGAGAAGCACAATGTCGCCAAGTGTCGCTCCACGCCGCGCAACACGGCAGAGTTTTCGCCGGTGTTCAAGGCCGTCACGGCACGTCCCGTCAAGCTGCCGTCGGCACCGATGGCGCAGGTCGACAGTTCAATTCCCTAGCGATCCCGCTGGGCCCGCAGCGCCAGCCAGCCCGCCACGACGGTAATCGTCCCGACAATGGCGACCACGACCCAGAAGCCGTGATCGTGGCCGGACAGCGGAATCCCGCCGACATTCATGCCCAGCAAGCCGGTGATGATGTTGATCGGCAGTGCCAGCACGGTGACGATGGTCAGCACGAACAAGCTGCGGTTATTGCCCTCGTTGACGCTGGCGGCGATCTCTTCCTGCAGCAGCTTGATGCGTTCCTGTATCGACATCAGGTCGCTCAGCACCACGGAAAATTCTTCGGTCGATTGCCGCAGTTCCTGCCGGTCTTCATCGACCACCCAGCGCGGTGGCCGTTGCAGCAAGCGAAACAGCGCGGCCGGTTCCGGTGCCAGCAAGCGCTGCAAGCGCACTAGCACCCGGCGCAGCGCACCGAGCTTGGCGCGCCGTTGATTGAGCCGGCCAGCCAGCAGGTTGTCTTCGATCTCGTCGACCTTGGCGACCGCATCGCGCACGATGCTCACCAGCACATCGGCCTGGTCGCGCAGCAAATGGATCAGCAGTTCGACCGTCGAGCGGATCGGTTCGCCACCTTCGACCGCGCCGCGCAGGCGCTCGATCGATTTCAGTGGCGTGCGCCGTACGCTGATGACGACATGTTCGGACAGGCTGATCCAGACGGTCGAGGTGTCCGAAGGCTGGAAGGAAAAATTGTGCAGCACATCGTTGATCACCGCGATCAGCGTGTTTTCGGCCAGTTCGATGCGGGTTGAGCGCGAGCCTTCATGCAAGGCTTCATAGAATTCATCGACCACGCCGGTATGTTCGGCAATCCATTTTTCGCTTGCGGTGTTGCTCAAGTTGAAGTGCAGCCAGATGAATTGGTCGGAACCATGGGCGCGCATCGCCTGCAGCCAATCGGCCGCCTGCGCCGAACCGATCGATACGGCGGCCTTGTCGGGTTCGAAGACGTAACCCCAGATCAGACCGGACTGATCGGAGCCGTAGGTAAGGCCGGGCTTGAGCATGCGGGCACTCCGTAAGGTGAAAAAAATAAACCGCGCCGGCAAATCATCGCGGTCGCGCGCGGCGCATTGTCGGGGGTGGCCTGTTTGCCGTCAAGAGTGGCGGGCTTACTGACTCGTCAGCACTTGGCAATGAGTGATGCAACATGTAAAAACCAGCCCGATGCATCGGGTACGATCTTATTGTGTACCACCGTTACCGGATCAGCGTGATTCCGGTTTTTCCCTTCTCCCTTCCAAGGCTGCATCATGAAATCATCCCTGTCCTTTACCGTGCTGCTGGGCCTGGCCGGTTTGTCTTGCGGTGTTGCGCGCGCCGGTGAAATCAACCTGTTCGGGCAGCGCGATTTCGGCGGGCGTGCGGTAGCGCTGCGCGAGACGACACCCAGCCTGAGCCGGTTCGGTTTCAATGATCGTACTTCCAGTATCGCGGTGCGTGCCGGGCGCTGGGAAGTCTGCAGCGATGACGATTTCAATGGCTTTTGTACCGTCCTGGAACGCGGCGACTATCCGCGTCTTGACCCGCGCCTCAATGAGCGGATTTCGTCGGTACGGGAAGTCGGCAATCGCCGGCATGAGGACAATGATGAACGCCGGGACGAGCGTCGCGAAGATGGCCGGCAGCGGGGGTGGCAGCAGGGGCAGCAGGACGACGGTGCCAGCGTGGTGCTGTTTTCGGAAGAAGGCCTGCGCGGTCGCAGCCTGCCGGTTGCCGGCGATGTCGGCACGCTGGCCGATGCCGGATTCAATGATGCAGCCGCGTCGATGGTGATCCGGCGCGGGGTCTGGGAACTCTGTTCCGACCGCGATTTTCGTGGCCAGTGCCGGGTACTCGGGCCGGGCGAATACCGCCGCCTTGAACCTGCGCTGTACCGGTCGATCACTTCGATGCGGATCGCCCAGCGGGATGCGCCGGGTGGTCGTGAGCAGCGCGGCAGTGTCGAGCTGTACACCGCGCCTAATTTTGGCGGCAACCGCTACCTGCTGAACCAGGATCTCGACAACTTCAGCAATGGTGGCTTCAATGACCGGATTGCATCGTTCACAATTTCGGGCGGTCAATGGGAAATGTGCGTCGACGCCGGGTTTCGCGGGCGCTGCGTGGTGTTCGGACCGGGCCGCTATGCCAATCTCGGACAGCTGTCGAACCAGCTGTCCTCGATGCGGCGGGTAGACTGAGCGGCACTGACACAAACAGAAAAGAGGATGTTGTCGATGATGGGTTTATCTGGAATCAAAAAGTGCTGCGCGTTGCTGGCCTATGGTGTGCTGACAGCGGGTGCCCATGCGGCACCCGATCCGGCGGAAAGTACCTTGCAGGCGAGGTATGCGCAACTGGCACCCCGGCTGGCGGACAACCAGTTCCAGCGTCCGGTCGTGCTCGATTCGATTGCGGCATCCAATGCCCTCAAGGGCGATATTTACGCGCTGGTCGATCATCCGTTTGACGAGGTCAATGGCTTGCTCAACGGGCCGGCGCGCTGGTGCGACGTGCTGATCCTTCACCTCAATACCAAATATTGTCGTCCGACCACCGACGCCTTCGGGACCATCCTCCATGTCAGCGTCGGCAAGAAAACCGAGCAGACCCTCGATGAGTCTTACCAGGTCGATTTTGTCTACCGCAAGGGCGTGCATACACCGACCTATTTCGATACCCGCCTCGATGCCAAACAGGGACCGCTGGGCACCAGCAATTACCGCATCGTTCTGGAAGCCGTGCCGGTGCCCGGCAACAAGACCTTTCTGCATCTGACGTACTCGTATGCGTTCGGTTTCACCAGCAAGATGGCGATGCAGGCCTATCTGGCTACCGCCGGCAGTGACAAGGTCGGTTTCACCATCGACGGCAAGCAGTCCGACGGGCAGCCGGACTACATCGGCGGCATGCGCGGGGTAGTCGAGCGCAACACGATGCGCTATTACCTGGCGATCGCGGCCTACCTGAATGCGCCGGCGGCGGAACAGGTCGATGCCCGGCTACAGGCATGGTTTGCCGCCACCGAAGACTATCCGCTGCAATTGCATGAGGTCGAACGCAGCGATTATCTGAGCATGAAACACCATGAAATCGCCCGCCAGAAAGCGCCTCAATAAACCGGTGGCGGTGCGCGCCAGCAAAAAGAGGCTGGCATCGGCCTCCCCGTAATGACTTCGTCACAAAAGCGGGTTACCCTGCGGTTCTCCAAGGCAACATAGAGAGCGAATATCGGCTCTCCATTCATGAAGAACTTCCAGCTTAATATCGCGACCCGCCTGATCCTTTCCTTCCTGACCGTGCTGTTCGTGATGCTGGTCATCACGGCGGTGTCGCTATGGCGCTTGCAGGCAGCTCACCAGATGACCGATTACCTGGTCAATCGCAAGCTGGCCAACCAGCTGCAGGTCGCGGACTGGCTGGGCGCTTCCAGCCTCAATGGCGTGCGCGCGATCGCTATTGCAAAAAGCGATAGCCTGGAACTGGAAGAGTATTTTTCGGCCAAGGTCACCGCCGGCGATGCAGAAATCAAGGCGCTGTCCGCGCACATGCAACTCAGCGCCACGACCCCGGAAGAAAAAGCCGAGCTGGCGACGATAGCCCGGCTTCAGGCCGCTTATCTGTCCACCCGCGACGAAGTTTTCCAGCTCAAGGCCGTGGGCAAAACCCAGGATGTCGAACAGCAGGTCAAGGCCAGGATGGAGCCGGCTCAGGCGGCGCTGCTTCAAGGCATACGCGAATTGCTCGATAGCCAGAAAACCCAGGCGCGCCAGATGGCCGCAGACAGCGACCAGCTCTACCGCAACAGCCTGCTGCTGCTCAATGGACTAGGCGCGCTGGGAGTCCTGATTGCCGCGTTGGCGGCCTGGCTGCTGATTCGTACGCTGGTGCTGCCGCTCAGGCATGCAGTGACGATCGCCGCGCGCGTCGCCGGCGGCGACCTCACCGTCGAGACCGCGACACGGCGTACCGATGAAATCGGCACCCTGCTGCAGTCATTGCAGCAGATGACTGCCAGCCTGGCCGGTACGGTCGGCGAGGTGCGCCGCGGCATCGTCGCCATCGACGCGACCGCGCAGCAGATGGCGCAGGAAAATGTCCATCTGTCGGACCGGACCGAGTCACAGGCCGGTGCCTTGCAGGAGGCGGCGACGTCGATCGAGCAACTGGCTGCGGCGGTCCGGCAGAACGCCGCCAGTGCATTGCAGGCACGCACGCTGGCATCGTCAGCGGCCGGTCACGCCTCGCGTGGTGGACAGGAAATCGAACAGTTGATGGCGGCCATGACCGGCATCGTGGCCGGCTCGGGACGCATGGGTGACATCATCGGTGTCATTGATGGCATTGCGTTCCAGACCAATATCCTGGCGCTCAATGCC
>AEPR01000476.1 GCA_000195205.2 Oxalobacteraceae bacterium IMCC9480
TGTTCGATTCGCCTCATCAGCACCAAGAATGTGTAGGGAAATCAAAGGGTTATCCGCTTCGGCTGGTAACCCTTTTTTATTGGTGGTGTGCTGTGGGGCACTGGCGGGGCACCTCATGAGAAAGTACAGGAACAAGCAGGAATTATCTTGCCACCCTCATCGAGGGCGGGTCTTCCCGCGCAAAGGTTTTTGAAGTCCCTTCATGTGGCTCGCAATGTCAGCAATCTCATACCCAATTTCCGAAAGCGATATTTTGCTGAAGCCTTGAAGTGAAAGCGCTGATGGCGGCAAAATTGGCCCGCCACCATTTGGCAGAACATAAGCGCCTGCGGTTTGAAGGGCGTCGGCAATCATCGCCAAATGCGGGCCGATTATGCTGATGGCCGAAATCTCAAAGTCTGCCGGCCTTTTATGAATCAAATACAAATAAGCCGCCCACAGGTGCGCAACATTTTTGTATTTATGCCATGCCGCGTTAACAGTCGAGTCAGCATGGCCAAAGCCTTTTTTCTTCTTCGGTGCCGTAAGCGCCAACGTTTCACTCACAACAACGACGGCTTTATCTCGAATGGCTCCTTGCTCGTTGCAGTCAACCATCTGGAGCATGATCAATAACGCATACCCTGCCATCATGCCCGCCCATGCTGAATTTTCAAAACGGGCTGCGCCACCATTGTCCAGAGCGTCCATAAGGCTGCTCTGTAAGGCGTGCGGATAGTCAGCGCCCTGCAACTGGGTTATTTTCAACCATTGCAATGCGTGCAACTGGCCCCGCTTGTTTTCGTCGTCGTTGGCTGGGTGGGCCATCCAGCACTGCAAAATGATTGCTGAGTAGTCTGGGCCAAGGGCCGCAATATCAATTTGTTTTTTCTCTAGCGATTCGCTGGCAGCGTGCTGGTGAGGGTGATTTTTGTTCAATGGACATTCTCGCTAAATTCAAGCATCAGCTTAAAAACTGCGTGCTGGTCGTGTTCTTCCATTGAGTAGAACAAGTTCATAAAGTCTTCTTGATCTCCGGTCATTTCGCCAAGCATGTCCCTTATCGTGTAAGTCATGCCTTGCCCATCCCCATACGTGCGGCCAGCAAGTCGCCCAGTTCAACAACTCGCCCCTGCGATAAATGCGAATAGCGGGCCACCATGGCCATTGTTCGGTGCCCCAGAACCTTGGCTATTTCAAGGGGTGATGTGCCCGCCATGGCGAGGTATGAGGCCGCCGTATGGCGTAGGTCGTGCCAATGGAAGTCGGTAATGCCGGCGACCTTTAAAGCGCCATCAAATGGTGCGCGCAAGTCCATAAATTCAGACTTCCCTCTTGGCTTCGGCGGGAACAGGCGGTCGTCGTCAAGGGCGCGAACTGTTGCCGATGCCTGAAGCAGTGCAAGTGCCTCGCCACTCAATGGCAGCGCCCGAGCGTCGCCGTTTTTTGTATCGCCCAACATGGCGGTGCGGCGCTTCATGTCGATTTGCCGCCAGCGCAAGCTCATCACTTCTGACTTTCGGCCGCCTGTTGTCAGTGCCAACACAACCGCCAAGTACAGGTGAGAGTTCGCCGAATCACGGCAGGCTTTTAGGAACAAGGGTAATTCATCACTCGACAGGAAACGGACACGGCCCTTTGCTTCGGCCCCTTTTCTAACCCGCTCCATCGGGTTGCGTTCCAGCCATCCAAGTTCTTTGACGGCGAAGCCGCAAGCACTGGACAGGGCGGCCAGTGTTCGGTTTACGTCGGCCGCAGACCTGATGCCACCGCCTCGCTGTTTTGGCGTGCTGGCCAGCTTGTCGCGGGCTTTGGCGATAACGTCGGGCGTCATGTCGGAAAGCAGGTTTTTTCCATGGCGTTCTCGCCAGAAATCTAATTTTGCCTTCACTGATTCCGCAGATTTCAGGGCCGGCAATGCGCTTTTTTCGTACCTATCGAGCAGTTCCTCGACGGTGTGGCGTTTGCTGATTCCGAAGTGCCGGCCAGCCTTCATGTCGGCTTCGGTTTTCTTCGCCCATTCCTTGGCGTCGGTCAGTCGCTCAAAGGTAGCGGTTTCTGGCGCTTGCCCTCTCAACCGAATTTTTACCCGATAGGCGGTTTCTTTGCCATCGTCGCTAACCCTCTTTTCAATGCTCGCCATATTGGCCCCCTGTTGATGATGCGTAAGTGCAAGAAAACAGTATGAAGTAAACAGGAAAAAACCACAACAACTGATAAATAATCTTTAGTTGTATTGGTTAAGTAGGTTGATTCCATTGACTTGCAGAGAATTTAAAACTTTGGCGGGACACTAGCGGGGCGATAGGTGGCGAAAATGTCGAATTTTCGCCTGTTGTCACCTGTTCGGCGGAGTAGCTACTCGCTCAAATATCGGTGAATACTTGCCAGCGATTCAATCAACCGTTCCCGCGTTATGTTGGCCGCCTCCAAGTCGCATGCTGACAGGCTCGCAAGGGTGGCCGTATCGGCAGCGTTCAGCGTGCCAGCGGCCAAGCCGTCAGCGATTCGGTAAATGTGCCGCTCGAAGTCAATTGTTTGCTCAACAAATGCGCGAGTGTTATCTGGCACATTGATCGGGTAAATCGTCGGCACGGCAAGGCGAAGTGCGTCAAGCAACCGCCCCATAGCATCCTCTCGCATTGCTTTTGACAAGTCGGCGGCTTTATTTTTTGAACGTGCCTCAAGTGTTGATAGGCGTGATTCAAGCGTTGCCATGGCGGGCCTCCAGTTCAGCGACACGGCTGGCCAGTTCGTCCACTTCAGATATTTTTGCCATGGTGGCCAGTGCGGCAATTAACTGTGCGGCTTGCGATGGACCAAGCAGGCCATCAGAGGCCGCACGCAGCACGGCAGACGCCTTTTCGGTCAATGTGCCGGCTTCGGGCAATTGCAGCGCCATGGCCTGTTCTATGGCTCGCACTGGCGGCAATACGCGCTCAAGCAACAGCTTTGCCGCCTGTGAGTCGCCACTTTTGGCCATGGTTACCAAGGTATCAATGATGGCCGGAACGTGCGCCCCAATTGATGCACGTAACTGGCTCACTTTGCCCGCTCCCGCTGTTCGGCCTTTTGGGTTTCCAGATTGGCCTGGCTTGAACCTGCTTTGCTTTTTTTCGATCATCTGCAAATCTCCTGCTTTATCAGGCCGGCGACAGTCGAAGCCGTCGCCGGCATTGGTGGTACCTGCTTATCAGGCTTGAGGGGCGTCGTTTGCCGGTATGGAATCTCGGCCAATTTTTCCCATGATTCCAAGGTGGTTGCGCTCGCTCGGGCTGCCAAACGAATGCCGAGCCGATGAGATGGCGTTTTGAAGT
>AEPR01000475.1 GCA_000195205.2 Oxalobacteraceae bacterium IMCC9480
ATTCGACCGTGATCGGATCGGTATCGGCGGTGACTTCGCGCGAGGCGACGGTGCTGTTGTAAATGGCGACGATGGCAGGCAGGTCGGCGATCAGGGCAAGGCGGTGGGTCAGTGACATCGTCAATCAATTCCGTGGAAGCAGAAGTTACAGGGTATGGGTGGCGCGCGACGAACCGAGCGCCGCGCCTAGCAATTCTTCGATGCGCATGCGCACGCGCATGCCGCTGTCATCGGCAGGCAGATGCACGCCTATGCCTTGTGCCTTGTTGTTGTTGGCACCGGCCGGCGTGATCCAGGCGACCTTGCCGGCAATCGGGTATTTGCTCTGGTCATCCATCAGGCTGAGGATCAGGTAAATTTCATCGCCCAACCGGTAGGTTTTGTTAGTCGGCACGAAAATCCCGGCATTGGTCAGGAAGGGCATGTAGGCCGCGTACAGTGCGGATTTTTCCTTGATGGCCAGTGACAGGACCGAAGGCCTGGCAATGCCGGCATTGGCACTTGCTGCGGGAAGTTCTGCCATGAGCAATGCGTCCTAAGAAAAGAGATGCGAGTAATCGAGCAACATGTCCTCGATGAACAATCTGGCGGCCAGCGGATGCTGGGCAATCGCGCGACGCTCGCGGGCCTGATCGACGGCTTTCATCAAGGCTGGCAAGGCGACCCGTGCGGCCAGCGCCGTCAACTCGGATTGCTTCCTCGGATAATAGCGGAGTTTGCCGCTCAGCTTGACCGAAAGCAGGTCATGCAACCAGCGTTGCAGGCAGACGACGAGATCGAGCACCACCGCTTTCTGCAATTTGTCCGCTGTTTTCAGCGATGCCTCGACCGAGGGGCGTGCCAGCATCGCCAGCAATTCATCCTGTGCTTCATGCGAACCGGCCTGCGCCAGTGCCAGCGCCGCCAGTGGCGCACCGCCCTGCTCGGCCAGCCACATGTCGGCATCCCGGACCTGCTGCTGTTCCAGCCAGGCCAGCGCCACTTGTGTGGTAGGTAGCGGCAAGGCCAACTTGCGACAGCGCGACAGGATGGTCGGCAGCAAGCGGTCCAGGCTATTCGAGACCATCAGAAACACGGTGTCCGGTGGCGGTTCTTCGAGCGACTTCAGCAGTGCATTGGCCGAGATCGTGTTCAGTGCTTCGGCCGGATACAGCAGCACGACGCGTTTGCCGTTGCGATGGGTCGAGATATTCATGAAGTCGGCCAGCGCGCGGATCTGATCGATGCGGATTTCCTTCGAGGGCACCTTGCTGGCCTTGGCGGTTTTCTTGTCGTCGCCGGCATCGCTGTCGTCGGCAGAATTAGCAGCGTCGGCACCATCGAGCACCTCCGGGCGCACCCGGCGGTAATCGGGATGCGCGTATTGCCCGAACCAGCCGCAGGACAGGCAGATGCCGCAGGCGCGGCCATCGTCGAGCGGCTGCTCACACAAGAGCGAGGCGGCGAACGCTTCGGCGAAATCGGTCTTGCCGATGCCGGGATTGCCGTGCAACAGGATGGCGTGCGGCAGTCGCGCGCGCATCGCGTGCAACTGCTGCCAGGCCTGCTGCTGCCACGGATAAATCGTCACTGCCATACGTCGCTTGTCCGCTTGGAATACATCATTGACCGCAATCCTTCAGGTTCAGTTTCACAGGCTTGCCATGATAGCCGTCAATGCCGCGCGCACCTGCGCCATTGATTGGGTCGAGTCAACAATCCGGAACCGCGCCGGAAATTGCGCCGCCCGGCGCAGGTATTCGCCGCGCACGCCGGCAAAAAAATCACTCTGTTCCTGCTCGAACTTGTCCAGCGAACGGGTCGCGTCCAGCCGGGCCCGCGCGACATCGAGCGGCACATCGAACAGCAAGGTCAGGTCCGGCTGCAAGTGCGGATGCACCCATTGTTCGAGCTGCTCCAGCTTGGCCACCGGCAGATGCCGCCCGCCGCCCTGATAGGCAAACGTGGCGTCGGTAAAGCGATCCGAAATGACCCAGTCGCCCCGCGCCAGCGCCGGTTCGATGACCTGCGCCAGATGCTCGCGACGGCTGGCAAACATCAGCAGCGCTTCGGTTTCGAGGTGCATTTTTTGATGCAGCAGGACGCTGCGCAACTGCTCGCCGAGCGGCGTGCCGCCCGGCTCGCGCGTGCTGGTCACGCGAATGCCGCGCGCGACCAGCAGGTCCGCCACAAAGCTGAGGTGACTGGATTTACCGGCACCATCGATACCCTCGAAGGTGATGAATTTGGGTTTGCTGGGAGTCGACATCGGAAGGCGCCTAGCGCTGGTAACGGTTGACTGCCCGATTGTGGTCGGGCAAGTTGCTGGAAAAAACACTGCTGCCGTCGCCGCGCGCGACAAAATACAGCGCATCGGTACGCTCCGGCCGCAGCGCCGCATTGAGTGCATCGTTACCCGGCAGCGAGATCGGCGACGGCGGCAAACCTACCCGCAGATAGGTATTGAACGGCGTATCGGTGAGCAGGTCGCGCTTGCGGATATTGCCCTGGAATTTGTCGCCCATGCCGTAGATCACCGTCGGATCAGTTTGCAGCAGCATGCCGATTTTCAGGCGGTTGACGAACACGCCGGCGATCATGCCGCGCTCGGTTTTCTGGCCGGTTTCTTTTTCGATGATCGAGGCCATGGTTAGCGCTTCATAGGGGTTCTTGTACGGCAGCGACAAATCGCGCTGCTCCCAGGCCTGCTGCAAGCGCTTGAGCATCGCGGCATGCGCCTGGCGGTACACCTGCAGGTCACTCGCGCCTTTGGCGAACAGATAGGTGTCCGGAAAAAACAGCCCTTCCGGCACCGCGTAATCGGTACTGACTTTGGCCAGCAATTCCTTGTCGCTCAGCGCCACCGTGTCGTGCTTCAAGGCCGGACTGGCGGCGACCGCTTCG
Organism: Oxalobacteraceae bacterium IMCC9480; assembly: GCA_000195205.2. Taxonomy (GTDB): domain Bacteria; phylum Pseudomonadota; class Gammaproteobacteria; order Burkholderiales; family Burkholderiaceae_D; genus Actimicrobium. The sequence goes on from AEPR01000475.1 coordinate 2,884, forward strand.
CGCATCTGACGGAAGGTCCAGCCTTCGATGATGACCAGCGCTTCCTGTGCGAACTCGCCGCGTACCAGCTGGCCGACCAGCCGTTGCGGCGTGGTGCCGGGCTTGAGCGCATAGTGTCCGGCCTTGATCTGACCGTCCTTGCCGGTCAGCCGGACCAGCGCTTCGAACAACAGCGGCTGCAACGCAATATGCTGGCTGGCGATCTGTTCGGCCACGCTGCGCAAGCCGCTGCCGGGGGCGATGGCGAAGTCGACGGCGGGCTGCCCCGGTGCCAGGATCGGTTGGCTGGCCCAATGCGCGCCACCACCGGCAACACCCAGCGCGGCAAGCACGAACAGCCAGAATAGCGTCTTCAAAAATTTCATCCGTTTCGGGGTTCCGACACGATCGGTAGCCCGCATCTATAATCAAGCCGGAATGATAAACGCATAATTCCCCAACAGACGGACTTTATCAGGGCACTCATGACCAACTGGCACCACTTCATCGCGCAAGAAAACCCGCTCTCCGACACACCGGCAACGACGTCCGACAGTTTCTTTTCTGCGCTCACCGACCTCGGCCTGATCGCCTTCGAAGGCGATGATGCCGCCAATTTTCTGCACAACCAACTCACCAATGATGTCGAGCATCTCGGCATCGACCAGGCCCGACTGGCCGGCTATTGCACACCGAAGGGCCGCCTGCTGGCATCCTTCCTGATGTGGCGCACAGTCGACAGCATCGTGCTCGAAGTCGCCCGCGACATCCAGCCGGCCATCCAGAAGCGCCTGCAAATGTTTGTCATGCGCGCCAAGGCAAAAAGTAGCGACCTCACCGATTCAAGCGCCATCATCGGCCTGGGCGGCGACGCCGCCGGCGCGGCACTGGCAAGCTGGTTTCCGCTGCTGCCGGACGCGCCGTATGCCAAAGTCGAGAACGCCGCCGGCACGGTGATCCGGCTGGCTGATGCCGGCACGATGGTCCGCTACCAATGGATTACCACACCTGAAATCGCCATCGCCGCCTGGCCACAGCTCGGCACGACCCTGCGCCAAGCCGGCACAGAACACTGGCGGCTCACCGAGATCCTCGCCGCGATCCCGCACATCACGCTGGCGACGCAAGAAAAATTCGTGCCCCAGATGGTCAATCTGGAAGCCATTGGCGGCGTCAATTTCAGGAAGGGTTGCTACCCCGGCCAGGAAATCGTCGCGCGCAGCCAGTACCTCGGCAAGCTCAAGCGCCGCACGCTGCCGGCTTCGGTCAGCGCGCCCGAGGTCGCCGCCGGCATGGAAGTCTTCGCCGCGAACGAACCGGAGCAACCATGCGGCATGATCGTCAATGCGGCCCGCGACGCGTCCGGCCTGCATCACTGCCTGGTTGAAATCAAGACTGCCGCCCTCGACGCCGGCACGATCCACCTCGGCGCGCAAGGCCCCGCTTTGCACTTCACTGCCTTGCCTTACGCACTGCCTGACACCGTTTGATCAATGGAGACACGCACTGCCATGGATATTTACGTCTACTACACGATACGCACCACTGATACCGCACTGGCCCGGCAACGGGTCGACAGCTTGCAACAACGCCTCAATGCCGGCTACGACATTCGCGCCGGCCTGCGACGCCGACCGGAAGAAAAAGACGGCCTGCAAACCTGGATGGAAATCTACCCGGCTGTGCCGGCCGGTTTCGAGGATGTGATCGAACGCGCCGCCGCCGAAGAAGGCGTGAGCGCGCTGGCCCAGGGCCGTCGCCACGTCGAACAATTCGTGGAGGTCGCTCCATGTGCCTGATTACCTTTGCCTGGCATGTTGTCCCCGGCATGCCACTGATCGCAACCGGCAACCGCGATGAATTTCATGCCCGTCCCGCTGCCGCTGCCGGCTGGTGGAGCGACAGTCCGCTGGTGTATGCCGGCCGCGATCTGCAAGGCGGTGGTACCTGGATGGGGGTCACGCAGACCGGGCGCTTTGCGGCGCTGACCAATGTGCGGGCACCGGGCGAGCAGCGCGCCGACGCCCGATCGCGCGGCGAACTGGCGGCCGACTTCCTGACAGGAACAATGACGGCGAAAGCGTATGTCGCGCAGCTGGCGCAAGACGACGACGACTACAACGGCTTTAATCTGCTGGTCGGCGACCGCCACGAGTTGATCTGGTATTCGAACCGGGCAGCCGATGATGTGCGCAACGGGCAAGCGATCACGCCGGGCATTTACGGCCTGTCGAATGCCCGTCTCGATACGCCCTGGCCGAAAGTGGTCCGCACCAAGGCCGAGTTCGCCAGCCTGCTGTGCCAAGGAGCCACCGACGATGCCTTCTTCGAAATGCTGACCGACACCCGCCGCGCGACCGATTGCCGCTTGCCGAAAACCGGCTTATCGCTTGAACTCGAGCGCGCGCTCTCGGCGGTCTGCATCGACACCCCGGACTACGGCACACGTGCATCGACCATCGCCCGGCTGGATACGACCGACCGGGCCTCGCTCAGCGAGCGGGTGATTTGCTGATGCGCTGATACCAGCGTTGTCCTGACAAAAAAATCCGGCCGTTCCGCCTCGCGCGTCACGGCCGGATTTTTTTGTCTGGAAAGGAACCTGGTCGGAGGGTGCGGTTACTCAACGAGGACACTTCCGTCAGCCCTTTGCCACCGATGCAACCATTTCGCCATGCCCAAGATAACCCACGAAAATCCGTCCCCTTTCGGCGCCGCTGCTCAAACTCCATTCGATGCCAGTACCCCGGAGTCTCCCCGTCCGGGCAATTCTGGCGAACTCCGCCGCACGCAGCGCGCACCGATTGACGGCAGCTACAAACCTCCAGCACAGGCTCGTTTATCGGACGAGCAATACCAGCATGTGGCTCGGGAAATATTTGAACAAATGAAAGAGCCTTTCGCCAAATTAGAGCAGCAGGTCAATATCCTTCAAGATGAAAATAGCCGGTTGAAAGAACAGCTATCGCCCGCTGTGCGAAAGAAACCTGATTCATCTCCCGGTGCATGGAAAAAAATCGCCGGCGCGGTATGTGGTTGTTTCAGGTCATTAACAAAACATGTTCCACCAGTCTGCTTGGCCCTGGCAGGGTTCGGTATTGGCGTATGTATCGCCGCAGCCATGATTACCCCCCCTGGGCTACTCGTAGTCGGAACCCTGGGAATGTGTGTCGCAGCGGCGTTTTTATCGATGTGCTTAATCAATTCAGAACCGAACCAAAGTCAATCGTCAGAATGGGAATCAAGTTACCCGAATGAGGTGCCGGCACCAGTGCTTCCACAAAGACCGTCAGCGCTTGGCTTACCACCCCATCTCGCTCGCGACAACAGCAGCCCTCTATGATTCCCGCCTTGTCCGCAGCCCGACCGACTGCGCAATGCCTCAGCATCCGTGCCCTCGCTGACAGCTCACCGGGGCATGGAAGCCGGTGCACTGAAGCCGCAATGACACGGCCATTACGTGCCACCTACCCGGCACCGGAAACAGCAGGACGATGTTATCGACTGATGGAGGGCGTGAAAAATGGCTAACAATGGCGCAGTAAGCGGTGTCAGAGCTGGATGCTCCAATGGACCAATCCCAGTTGGGGAGGCGACGCCCACGCTTATTGAACCGGCAGCCGTCGAGATTCCGACACAGCGAAAGACCGAGTCTCAGGAACGGCCGCCACTCCAGCGCCCAAACACCAATGCCTTGGCAGAGGAAAATCGTAGAGCCTCTCCGGACATGCTTGTTACGGCATCCCAACTGATTCAACAACTCAATCAGGCTATCGCTGCCCTACTACCGGGACCAAACGCTCCCGGCCGGAACGGCGGCAACACGTCCACTCAGGGGAATGAACACCATGCCCAATGCGCACGGGTGGAAGAACTTCAGAAGGAATTAAATGAGCGCCTCAATGCACAACCAGGAGCCACGAGCACTGCGGCACATCCGGAGAACCACGAATCCGCCCCAGTAAACGCTCCCGCGCATCCAACATCGCCCCGACAGTCGAACACTCAACACCCGCCAGTCGATAGGATGCCGCCCCCCGGACAACTGACAAAAGGAGCCGAGAACATCCGCACTAGTTTTGGAGGAAGGGCAGGTACCTTGGCGATGGCGGGCTTGTTCGGCATGGCTGCAGTCGGCGGACTGGCGTTATTGTTCGCGGCACCACCTTTACCCGTGCTCGTGCTGCTACTCGGCCTTGCCTTCACCGTAGAAATGGCAAAACCGGTCAGGGAATTCCAGGCCGATATGGCGGACCGGCGCGACGCAGAGGCGTTGAAGAAGAAAGAAGCGGAGGCAGAAGCGAAGGCAGAAGCGAAGGCGGAGGCGGAGGCAGAAGCGGAGGCAGAGGCAGAGCCCGAGGCCGAGGCAGAACAGCCAGCGGCAGCAGAACCTCCGGCGGCACCGCGACCGCAAACGGCAACGCCGCTCGCACCACCGCTCGCTGCGGGCATCACGCCGCCCGTCACAGTACCGGCACAAACAGACGCTGCCGTCCAACCGGCGGCAAGCACGTCAGCAAAACCAATTCCTTTAGTCTGATCCCCCCGCCGCCTTCCTTCCGGTAGTCCACAAGCAGCAAGGACCGGTATACTCTGCCGCGGCTGAGTCACCCCGACGCAGCCGCTGTTGAGCTTGCGACGAGAAGGACTTACCTTGCGCTTCATCCACACCTCGGACTGGCATTTGGGCCAGACCCTGCACCAGTTCGAACGCGGCAACGAACATCAGCATTTCCTCGACTGGCTGATCGACACGCTGGAGACCGAGCAAGCCGACGGCTTGCTGATTTGCGGCGATATCTTCGACAACGCCAACCCATCGGCCGCTTCGCAAAAGCAGCTATACCGCTTCCTGCAGCAAGCCAAACACCGACTCCCGCACCTCAACATCATCCTCATCGCCGGCAACCATGATTCGCCGGGACGTCTTGAAGCGCCGGCCCCGCTACTGGCCAGTCTGGACGCCAGCGTGACCGGTTTCGTGCCGCGCCATGCCGATGGCAGCATCGATGTCGCACAACTCGTCGTACCGCTAAAAAACCGCGCCGGCGACATTGCCGCATGGTGCCTGGCGATTCCCTTCCTGCGTCCCGGCGACGTGCCGCGCACCGATGGCGATGGCGATCCCTACATGGCGGGCATCGCGCTGCTATACCGGCAAGTCCTCGACCACGCATTGACCTTGCGCCAGCCCGGCCAGGCCATCATCGCGCTCGGTCACTGTCATATGGTTGGCGGCGAAGTCTCGGAAGACTCCGAGCGCCGCCTCGTCATCGGCGGTGCCGAAGCGCTGTCGGCCGGCATCTTCGACCCGGCCATCGCCTATGCCGCGCTGGGGCATTTGCATCTGGCGCAGCGGGTCGGCAAGCAGGACCACTTGCGCTATTGCGGCAGTCCGCTGCCGATGTCCTTTGCCGAGATCGGCTATCCGCATCAGGTATTGCGGGTCGATCTCGATGGCGAAGCGGTCGCCGTGATCACGCCCTTGCTGATTCCGCGTGCCGTCGAACTGCTGCGTATTCCTAAGCAACCGGCACCCCTGGCCGAGGTCCTCGTCGCGCTGGCGGCACTTGAGCTGCCCGCCACCGATGACCTGCAACGCATGCCGTATCTGGAAGTGCGCGTGCGTCTTGATGCGCCCGAGCCGGGCTTGCGCACGTGCATCGAGGCCGCGCTGGAGGGCAAGCCGGTGCGTCTGGCCAGGATCGATACCAGCCTGTCGGCCTCGACCACGGCGGGCGCGCCGGCCTTGTCGGTCGATGAACTCGACCGGCTGCAACCGGAGGATATTTTCAATCGTCTGTACCGCAACAAATATGACGCCGACACACCCGTCGAACTGCAAGCTGCGTTTACCGAACTGCTGCTCGATAACGCCGGAGACGCCGCATGAAGATCCTCGCGATACGCGGTCGCAACCTGGCCTCGCTGGCCGGCGACTTCACGGTTGATTTCGAGCAGGAGCCACTGAAATCAGCCGGCCTGTTTGCAATCTCGGGACCAACCGGTGCCGGCAAGAGCACGCTGCTCGATGCGCTGTGCATGGCGCTGTACGAAGAAACCCCGCGCCTGTTCAAGGCCGGCAACCGCAACGTGCCGGATGTCGGCGACGCCACCGTCACGCAGCAGGATGCGCGCAATCTGTTGCGGCGCGGCTGTGCCGAAGGCCATGCCGAGGTCGATTTCATTGGCAATGATGGCCAAATTTACCGTGCGCGCTGGAGCGTGCGGCGCTCGCGCGGCAAGGCCAGCGGCAGCCTGCAAAAAACCACCATGACGCTGCTGCATCTGCCCGATCTGCAGCCGCTAGGCGGCACCAACAAGGAAGTGCTGGCCGAAATCGCCGTGCGTATCGGCCTGTCGTTCGAGCAGTTCACGCGCGCGGTGCTGCTGGCACAAAACGAATTCTCGGCCTTCCTGAAAGCCGACGACAACGAACGCGGCGAGCTGCTCGAAACGCTGACCGGCAGCGCGATCTACAGCACGCTGTCGCAGCGTGCCTTCGGTCGCCACCGTGAGGAGCAAGCCGCCCTGCAGCGCCTGGCCGACCGGCTGGCCGACCAGCGCCCGTTATCCGAAGAAGCGCGCAGCCAGCTTGATGAAGACAGCGCCGCCGCCGATGCCACGCTGGCCGCGCTCGACCTGCAGCTCGCCGCCGTGACCACGCGCCTGCGCTGGTATCAGGACCACGAGCGCTTGCGTCTGGCCGAACAGCAGGCGCAGGCGCAATGGCAGCAGGATCACGAGGCGCAGCAAGCGGCGGCACCGCGTCGCGCCGAGCTGCAATTGCTGGAGGCGATACAACCGGCGCGGGCGCTGGTCGACGACATCGATCGCCTGACGCGCACCCTCGAACAGGACCGGCTGACGATCGCTGCCAGCCGCGCGGCGATGGACCAGGCCGAGCTCGCGCGACTCGGTGCCGACGCGTCGCTGGCGCTGGCGCAAGCCGGCCTCGCCTCGGCCGAGCAGGCACAGCAGGCCGCCGCGCCAGCACTCGACCAGGCCAAGGTGCTCGATACCCGCATCGACACGCTGCTGCTTCCGCACGAACTGGCCCGACAAGCGCAAGCCGACGCGACCCGCGTGGCCGAACAGGCTCAACGGCAAGCGCTGACCCGGCAAGGCGAGCTAGCCCTCGCCCGGCAAGCACAGCAGGCGCATGCACTGTGGCTGGAGCAAAACGCCGCCTGGCAGGCGCTGGCGCAAGACTGGTCGCGCGGCGATTTGCTGCTCGGCCAAGCCACGCGCAGCGACGCCGAGGTAAAGCTCAATGCACAGTTGCTGGCCACGCTGGCCGCCGATCACGCGCAGCAAACCACCGTACAAGCGAGCACCGCTGCGGCCCTCGCGCAGGCCGCGCAAGTGCTTGCTGACGCCGGACACCTGCGCCAGCAAGCCGTGCAGCAGCTCGCGGCGATCGACCTGGTCGCGCTGAAAGCACGCAAGGATCAGCTCGAACTGCGCCGCGAACGCTGGCATGACGGCGACCAACTCTGGCGCACGCTGACCGAACAGCAGACGCGCCTGCAGCAGCTCGATGCCCAGTGCCGCGCCAGCCTGCAAGCCGCCATCGATGCCGAGGCTGCTGCCGCGCAGGCCGAGGCACGCAGCGCGCCGCTGGCAGCGGCGATGGCGCAAGCCGAACAATCACTCAAGCACGCCGAAGCAGCCTGCACGGCCAGCGTCGAAAGTCTGCGCGACGCGCTGGTCGACGACGCGCCCTGCCCGGTCTGCGGCGCGGCCGACCATCCCTATGTGCAGGCGAACGGACCACTGCACGCCCTGCTGGAAAAACTGCAGGACGATGTCGCGGTCTGCCGCGAGCAGCACCAGCAAGCCCGGCACGCGCAGGCAACGCTCGCCGCGCAAGCCGGCGCACACCGCCAGCAACTGGCCGGCATCGCGCCGCAACAGCAGCAACTGCAACAACTGCACGACCAGCTGCAACGCGACTGGTCGGCCCATCCGGTGGCGCTGGCGCTGGACGGCGCGGAGCCGGCGACCTGGCTCAGTGCCGAACGCGCTGATCTGGATAGCGCACTGGCCACACTGAAAACGCAGGACACGGCAGGCCAGCGCGCGCTGCAAGCCCGCGATGCCGCACAAGCATCGTTCGAACAAGCGCTCACCGCCCACGCACTGTGCAACGACGCTGCGCAAGCCGCGAGCGCCCGGCTGGCCGCCACCGTCGCCGGGCAGCACACTGCGGGCACACAACTGTCGCTCGCACGGCATCGACTGGATCAAGCCTTGGTGCCGCTCGATGCTGTCCTCGCGGCCACGCAAGCCGACTGGCGCGCAGCATGGCAAGCGGCTCCGGACGACTTCCATGCCCGCTGCCGCGATGCCGTTCGATTGTGGCAGGAGCGGCGCACGGCCAGCGATCAGCTCACCGCGCAGTGCACCGACCTGGCGACCGGACTGGCAGCGCTGACTACTGCCGCGAGCACCGCCTGCGCCGAGCAGCAACGCTGCAGCAATGTCTTCAACACCGGTGCGGCAACGATCAGTGCGCTGCAGGCTGAGCGCCGCTTGCTGTTCGATGGCCAGCCGGTGCGCGAGATCGAATCACGACTCGCCGGCGCGATCACCGCAGCGAGGTCATCGCTACTGCAAGCCTCCGATGCCAGCAACACCGCCCGGGATGCCCTGGCCCGCCACACCGAAGCGCTGGCGCAAGCCAGCCGGCACCTCGCCGCCCACGAGCACGAAGCGCAGTCTGCCGCGACCCGGCTCGATGCGTGGCTCGCCAATCTCGATGACACGATCGAATTGGACGCGATTCAATTGCGTACCCTGTTGGCGCAATCGATGCCCCGGATTGCTGACCTGCGCAACGCGCTGCACGCACTCGACAACGCCGTGCAGCAAGCCGCCGCCGTGCTGCGCGAACGGACCGGACAAGGTCTGGCCCACGCACAGCAGCGTCCGCCTGCGGAGGATGGCGAATCGCCGGACAGCGTGCAACTGGCGCTGCAAACGCTCACCAGCGAGCGCCAGTTGTCCCACGCCCGCGCCACCGAACTGCAACTCGCCCTGCGCCAGGACCAGTCACGCCGGCTCACTGCCGCCGACCTGCTCGGTGCGCTGGCCGGACAGGAAGCCACCTGCCGCGTATGGGCCCAGCTAAGCGATCTGATCGGTTCGGCCGATGGCAAGAAGCTGCGCAACTATGCGCAGCAAACCACGCTCGATGTCTTGCTCGGTTATGCGAATCGCCATTTGCACGCGCTGGCCAAACGCTACCGGCTGCAACGCATTCGCGACACGCTGGCGCTGATGGTGATCGACCAGGACATGGGCAACGACATGCGCTCGGTGCATTCGCTGTCGGGCGGTGAATCCTTCCTCGTGTCGCTGGCACTGGCACTCGGTCTGGCGTCGCTGTCGTCGAACCGGGTCCGGGTCGAATCGCTGTTCATCGACGAAGGCTTCGGCAGCCTCGACGCCGACACGCTGCGCGTGGCGATGGATGCGCTTGATGGCTTGCAGGCGATGGGGCGCAAGGTCGGCGTGATTTCGCATGTGCAGGAAATGACGGAGCGGATTGCGACGAAGGTGCTGGTGGAGCGGGTCGCGGGCGGGAGCAGTCGGGTGGCGGTGGGATGAGATGGAGGCCGGCAGTCGTAGGGTGCAATAACCGTAGGGCATT
>AEPR01000474.1 GCA_000195205.2 Oxalobacteraceae bacterium IMCC9480
CCACCTTCACGAATAGCGAAACGGAGACCTTCTTCCATCGCGATCGGGTTGATCAACATGACAGTGATCGACACGTTATCGCCTGGCATGACCATTTCTTTGTCTTTTGGCAATTCGATCGAACCAGTCACATCGGTCGTGCGGAAGTAAAACTGTGGGCGATAGTTATTGAAGAATGGTGTATGACGACCGCCTTCATCTTTCGACAACACATAGATTTCACCGGTGAAATGCTTGTGTGGCTTGATCGTGTTTGGCTTCGCCAGAACTTGACCCCGCTCCACGTCTTCGCGTTTTGTACCGCGCAGCAACACACCAACGTTGTCGCCTGCCTGACCTTGATCCAGCAGCTTACGGAACATTTCGACGCCAGTACATGTTGTCTTCTGGGTGTCGCGGATGCCGATAATTTCCAGCTCTTCCCCGACCTTGACGATACCGCGCTCAATACGACCGGTTACCACCGTACCGCGACCCGAAATCGAGAACACGTCTTCGACCGGCAACAGGAACGCACCATCAATTGCCCGCTCCGGTGTTGGGATATACGTATCAAGAGCCTCGGCCAACTTCATGATTGCTTGTTCGCCTAATGGGCCCGTATCGCCTTCCAGCGCCAACTTTGCTGAACCCTGGATGATTGGCAGATCGTCGCCTGGAAACTCGTACTTCACTAACAGCTCCCGCACTTCCATTTCGACCAACTCAAGCAGCTCGGCATCATCCACCATATCGCACTTATTCAGGAAGACGATGATGTATGGAACGCCAACTTGACGAGCCAGCAAGATGTGCTCGCGCGTTTGTGGCATTGGGCCATCTGCTGCCGAACACACCAGGATCGCGCCATCCATCTGCGCGGCACCTGTAATCATGTTTTTTTACATAGTCGGCATGTCCCGGGCAGTCAACGTGCGCATAGTGGCGCGCCGCTGGCTC
>AEPR01000473.1 GCA_000195205.2 Oxalobacteraceae bacterium IMCC9480
GCAAGTCAAGTCGGCGCTGCGCAAGCTGCTGATCGGCTTGCTCAGCCCGCTACAAAAACCGCTGGAACTGGGCCGTCACCAACCGCTGGTGATGATGATTACCGGCGTCAATGGCGCCGGCAAAACCACCACCATCGGCAAACTCGCCAAGCACCTGCAAGCCAACCGGCAGTCCGTGTTGCTGGCTGCCGGCGACACCTTCCGCGCGGCAGCGCGCGAACAACTGACGATCTGGGGCGAGCGCAACAATGTCGCAGTGATCGCGCAGGAATCCGGCGATCCGGCAGCCGTGGCCTTTGATGCGGTGCACTCGGCCATGGCAAAGAAGACCAATGTGGTGATGATAGATACCGCCGGCCGGCTGCCCACCCAGTTGCATCTGATGGAAGAGCTCAAGAAGATCAAGCGCGTGATCGCCAAGGCGATGCCGAGCGCGCCGCATGAAATCCTGCTGGTCATCGATGGCAATACCGGCCAGAACGCGCTGATGCAGGTCAAGGCATTCGATGACGCACTCGGCCTGACCGGACTGGTTGTCACCAAGCTCGATGGCACGGCCAAGGGCGGTGTGCTGGCCGCCATTGCCCGGACCCGGCCGATACCGGTTTATTTTATTGGGGTCGGCGAACAGATCGAAGATTTGCAACCGTTCAACGCCGACGAATTCGTCACCGCCCTGCTGGGCGAAGCCACCGACTAAGGCCTGCCCTACGCTCCCATGATCGCATTCCAACAGGTCTCCAAACGCTATGCCGGCGATGCTGTCGCTCTGTCCAACGTCACGCTCGACATCGCGGATGGCGAGATGGTCTTCCTGGCCGGCCCGTCCGGCGCAGGCAAATCGACGCTACTCAAACTGATCGCCGCCATCGAGCGTCCCAGCAGCGGTACGGTCAGCGTGCATGGCCAGGACATCGGCAAGCTCAACCGTTCCGGCCTGCCGTATTTGCGACGCAATCTGGGCTTGATCCTGCAACAGCAACGCCTGCTGCAGGACCGGACCGTCCTGGCCAACGTGATGATGCCCTTGCTGGTCTGTGGTGCCACGCGCGCCGATGCCGGACGACGCGCCAGTGCAGCGCTGGAGCGCGTCGGTCTGCTCGACAAGGCACAGGTGGCACCGCTGTCACTGTCGGGCGGCGAACAGCAACGCGTCACGATTGCCCGCGCCATCGTCAACCGGCCCCAGATCATTCTGGCTGACGAGCCCACCGCCAACCTTGACCGCGACAGCGCCAATCTGGTGCTTGATGCGCTGAAATCATTCCATGGGGCCGGTGTCACGTGCGTCATCTCGTCGCACGACGAACAAATTCTTGGCACTGCCGCCCGGGTGATTTATCTGAAACAAGGCCAGCTTGTCGACAGCTGGCCGGCAAGGACCACTGCATGAACATCTGGTTGAGACAGCACGGCTTCGCGTTGCGCCAGGCCTTCCGGAACGCGCTCGGTGCGCCGGCCAGTTTCCTGATCAATGCCGTCGTCATTGCGATTGCCTTTGCCCTGCCGCTAACCGGCCTGACGATACTGGAAAATCTGCGTCCTCTATCGGGACAACTGGTTGTCGAACCGGAGATCAGCGTCTTCATCGACATGGCCGTGACGCGCAATGATGCGCTCGCACTCGGCAAGGACATCCGGCGCGTCCTGCAAGAGAACAAGCATCCGGGCAAGGTCGAATTCCTGCCGCGTGAAAAGGCCCTCGACCTGCTCAAGCAGCAATCGGGCTTGTCGGAAACGCTAGACATCCTCGGCACGAATCCGCTGCCGGATGGCTACCTGATCAAGCTGCCGCGCTTCGACAATGCCGCCGACGCCGGGGCAGTCGATGCGATTGCCACCAGCCTGCAGGCACTGGCCGGCATCAAGCATGTGCAGGTTGATTCGGCCTGGATCAAGCGCTTGGCCGCGCTGGTCCACTTGCTCGGCGTGGTGCTCGTCATACTGGCCAGCACGCTGGGCATCGTCGTAGTGACCGTCGTATTCAACACGATTCGCTTGCAGGTGCTGACGCAACGCGAAGAGATCGCGGTATCGCAACTGGTCGGTGCCACCGACACCTTCATCTATCGGCCGTTCTATTACACCGGCGCGTTACTCGGACTCTGTGCTGCCGGCCTGGCGATGGTGGCCGTGGCGCTGGTCCTGCGACCAGTCAATGCAGCGGTTGCCGATTTTGCCCGTCTGTATGCGTCCGAGTTCACGCTCGTGCCGCTCGATCCGCTCGCTACGATGCTGTTGCTCGGGCTGGGCGCGCTGCTGGGCGTTGCGGGTGCGGTGTTGTCGGTCTCACGACACCTGTCGGCATCAGCAACAAGCTGACAACAATTCGATAACAATCCGGTTGCAACTTCGGAGCCACATTTGGCTCCAATGCCTGCATGCAATGAATACCGCCTGACGCAACACCATAGCCTGACACTATCCGGAACTCACAGTATCGTCATTAGCACTCATCCTGCCAGAGTGCTAAGATGCCCTCGGTTAGCGGCCGGTTCGTCTCGATAACTGGTCTGTTCCTTTTAAGGAAGCAAGGAGAAATAATGAAAACAACCGTACCTGAAACCGCATCTGTCGCGCCGGGCAACGCCCTGGCCCTCGGTTTTACCGGCACTCTCGGCAATATCGATTCCTATATCTCGGCAGTCAATCGCTTGCCGATGCTCACACACGAAGAAGAAATGTCACTGGCACGTCGCCTGCGCGACCAGAACGATCTGGGTGCTGCGCAGGGCATGGTGCTGTCGCACTTGCGCCTGGTCGTCTCGATCGCCCGTGGCTATCTGGGTTACGGCCTGCCACACGCCGATCTTATCCAGGAAGGCAATATCGGCTTGATGAAAGCCGTCAAACGCTTCGATCCGGATCAAGGTGTGCGACTGGTGTCGTATGCGATGCACTGGATCAAAGCTGAAATGCACGAGTACATCCTGAAGAACTGGCGCTTGGTGAAGGTCGCCACGACCAAAGCACAGCGCAAACTGTTCTTCAATCTGCGCAGTCACAAGACCGGGCTCGATTCGATGACACCGGCGCAGGTCGAGGCGCTGGCGCAGACATTGAACGTCAAGCGCGAAGAAGTCATCGAAATGGAAACGCGTTTATCGGGTCGCGATATCGCCCTCGAAGCACCGACAGATGACGAGGACGACAAGTTCGCGCCTATTGCCTATCTGTCTTCGGATCGCAACGAGCCGACCAACGTGCTTGAAGCGCAGCAGTACGATCGCCTGCAAAGCGATGGCCTGTCGCAGGCATTGAACAAGCTCGACGAACGCTCACGCCGGATTGTCGAAGCGCGATGGCTCGCCAATGACGACGGCTCGGGTGCCACGTTGCATGAATTGGCCAAAGAGTTCGGCGTGTCGGCCGAACGGATACGCCAGATTGAGGCAGTCGCTCTGAAGAAGATGAAGGGTTCGCTGGCTGCTTTTGCGTAAGCTCAGCCGGACAAATAAAAAGGGCGCTTTTCGAAGCGCCCTTTTTTTATGACTGATCCAGCAGAAGCTTGAGATCGTGCGCAATCGGTGCTGCGCCCTGGCCATGCTTGACGAAGAGACGCACCCT
>AEPR01000472.1 GCA_000195205.2 Oxalobacteraceae bacterium IMCC9480
GGGGCGGTCGCCGGCCGCAGGATTTGTACATGAATGCGCTATGCGAAGAATGGGCCCGCACCGTGCCAGGCTTTACTTACGTGCCGGTCGTATCGAATGCGCTGCCCGAAGACCACTGGCAGGGCCGGACTGATTTTGTCCACCGCGCCGTGATGGACGACATGCCCGACCTGAGCGGCCATCAGGTCTATGCCTGTGGCGTGCCGGTCATGGTCGATGCGGCCCAGCGCGAGTTCGTGGCAGTCTGTCATTTGCCCGAAGACGAGTTCTTTGCTGACGCGTTCACCAGCGAAGCCGACATCGCCGCCAATGCCACGGTCGCCGGATGAATTAAAAAACGTTTTGACGCACCGCGACAAACGCCCTACCATCGGCTGCATGAAACTCACCAAACACAACGCGCGACGTCGACCCGGAATGCCTCAGTCCGGGAAGCCGCGCGGGTGATCGTTCACTGATCCCGATGCCACAGGCTAATCCTGTGGCTTTTTTTTCGCCTGCTTTTTTGTCTTGTCCTTATCTTTTGCGGAGCCGCTGAAAATGGAATTCAACCAATACGAAACCAATGCGCTGATGTTCATCACGAACCGTCCGCCGATTGTCTTTACCGAAGGCAGCGGCATGTGGCTCACCGACAGCACCGGCAAACGTTACCTCGATTACCTGCAGGGCTGGGCCGTCAATTGCCTCGGCCATGCGCCGCAATGCATCAGCGATGCGCTGCTCGCACAATCGAAAAAAGTGCTCAATCCATCGCCTGCTTTTTTTAACGAGCCATCGATTGCGCTGGCGGCACGCCTGACGGCGAACTCGTGTTTTGACCGCGTGTTCTTTGCCAGCAGCGGTGCCGAAGCCAACGAAGGCGCGATCAAGCTGGCACGCAAATACGGCAAGAAATTCAAGAACGCCGCCGGCCAGAACCGCTTCGAAATCATCACCTTCGACCACAGCTTCCACGGTCGTACACTGGCGACGATGTCGGCCAGCGGCAAGCCGGGCTGGGACACGATGTATGCACCGCAGGTGTCGGGCTTTCCGAAAGCCGATCTCAACGACATCACCAGCGTTGAACGCCTGATCACCGACACCACCATCGGCGTGATGCTCGAACCGGTGCAAGGCGAAGGCGGCGTAATCCCGGCCACGCGCGAATTCATGCAGGCGCTGCGGGCGCTGACCAAAGAACGCGGCATCCTGCTGATGGTCGATGAAGTCCAGAGCGGCATGGGCCGCACCGGCGAGCTGTTCGCTTACCAGTTGTCGGGCATCGAGCCGGACATCATGACGCTGGGCAAAGGCATTGGCGGCGGCGTGCCACTGGCCGCGCTGCTGTGCCGCGAAGAAATCGCCTGTTTCGAACCGGGTGATCAGGGCGGCACCTACAACGGCAATCCGCTAATGACGGCGGTTGGCGTCGCCGTCGTCGACGCGATGCTGGCACAGGGCTTTCTGCCAACGGTGCGCGAACGCGGGGCCTATTTGCAGCAAGGCTTGCTGGCCTTGTGCGCCGAGCACGGCTTGCAGGGCGAGCGCGGCGAAGGCTTGCTGCGTGCGCTGATGCTGGGCAAGGACATCGGTCCGCAACTCGTCGAAGCGGCACGCAACATGGAGCCGGTCGGCCTGCTGCTGAACTCGCCACGGCCCGATCTGTTGCGCTTCATGCCGGCACTCAATGTGACGCATGCCGAGATCGACCAGATGCTGGCCATGCTGTCGACAGTGATGCGCGAACTCGGTCACTAAGCATGTACGTGCCGAAGCACTTCCGCGAGGACGATCCGGCGCTGCTGCTCGAAGTGATGCAGCGCTATGCGTTTGCGACGCTGGTGTCGACCGTGGACGGCAAGCCTTTTGCCACCCACGTGCCGGTGCTGGCGCGGCAGGTCGATGGCGCGCTGCGGATCGATGGTCACGTGGCGCGCGCCAATCCGCACTGGCAGGCGCTGCAGGATGACCCGACTGCGCTGGTGATTTTTCAGGGACCGCACACATATATTTCGCCGACGCTATATGTCGGCAAGAGTCGCGTACCGACCTGGAATTACATCGCCGTGCATGCCAGCGGCACGGCAGTTATTGAACACGACAGCGACGCCAAACTGGCGCTGCTGGCTGCGCTGGTGCAGCACACCGAACCGGGCTATCAGCCGCAGTTCGATCAGCTCGACAGCGGCTTGCGCGAGGGCTTGCTCAAGGCGATCGTTGGCTTCACCATCCGGGTCGACCAGCTCGAAGGCAAGTTCAAGCTGGGCCAGCACAGGCTCGCCGAAGACCAGCCCGGCATGCAAGCCTGGCACGAAGCCGGCGGTGACAATGAACGCGCCATCGCGCAATGGATGCAACGACTTGGTCACTGGGCATAAAGTCACCCGCGCATAAAAATTGCTTCATCAAAAAAATAGCCGCAACGATAACCAGAGGTACCCATGACCACTACCCTCGCCATCGACACATTCCTGCCCTACATGCGCGACGTGATCCGCTGCGAACAATCGCTGCACGAGCTCAACCTGATGTGGCGCATGATCGAATCGTCCGCCAAGATGAACTGCCCGGTCGAAGCCCGCACCATCCTGCCGACGATGGCCTCGACCCGCGCCGGCTTCAACCAGCTGGAGCAGGAACTGGTGCAAAGCCTGGTGCGCGAAAAAGTCGCCAACGTGCTCGCCGAGATCGGCACCAAGGCGCATTACGTGATCGACATCGTGGTGCGTAATTTGTACGAACGCACCGCCGACGTCGGCTTCCTGGCCACCGATCACGAATTGTGTGCATTCGTCGCCGGCCGGCACGGCGACCGGCACAGCATCGCTGAGCGGCTGCGGGCTTACCGTAGCAAGTACACCGTGTACGACGAAATCCTGCTGCTCGACCCGCACGGCAATGTGCTGGTCCAGATCGATCCGCAGTCGCCGCTGACACAGTGCCGCGACACGCTCATTGCGCGCACGCTGGCCAGTGACGGCTGGGTCGAAACCTTCGGATGGTCAGACTTGCGACCGCACAAGCGCAAGGCGCTGATCTATTCGCGCCGCATGCTGGATCCCGACACCGGCGCGGTCATCGGCCTGCTCTGCCTGTGCTTTCATTTCGAGCAGGAGATGGCCGGCATCTTTCATTCCCATCGCGATCCGGCCGGACGCGCCATCCTGCTGCTGCTCGATGGCGAGAACCGGGTCATCGAAAGTGGCGATCCCTTATGGATTCCGTTGGGCGCGATCGTGCCGGTGAACCGGGACGGCGACACCACGCTGCGCCTGTTTGGCGGCCGCGAATATCTGGTGCGCACGCTGGTCACTGACGGCTACCAGGGCTATCCGGGACCGGTCGGCTGGCAGGGCCAGGTGATGATGCCGGTCGATGTCGCCTTCACCGGCAATGACCACGCCACCCGCGCCGCGCTCGATCCGGCGCTGGCCGATGGCTTGCTATCGCAGGCCCATACCTTTTGTCCGCCGCTGTTCCAGATCATCAGTGCGGCCAGCACGATACGGCGCGTGGTCTGGAACGGCCAGGTCATGACCGCCGGCGAAAACGACGAAGCGCGCAAGCTCAAGTCGGTACTCGAACAGATCAGCGAAACCGGCGCGCGCAGCGATGCGCTGTTTGCCAACTCGATCGGCGAACTGTACGACACGGTGCTGGCCTCCAAATTGCGCCATGCCGAATTCACCTCGCACCTGCTGGTCGACCTGCTGGACCGCAATCTGTACGAGCGCTCGGATGACTGCCGCTGGTGGGCGCTGACGCCGGAACTGCGCAGCGCGCTGGCCGGCGGCAATGCCGACACCGCAGCGATCAACACGCTGCTCGATTACATCAACACGCTCTACACCGTCTATACCCGGCTGGTGGTCTACGACGCTGACGGCGTCATCGTCGCGGCGAGCAATGAAGACCTTGGTGCACCATCGGTCTGCGGCGACCGCATCGATGCAGCGACTCTCGCTGCGGTGCGCGCATTGCGCTCGGAGCAAGCCTTCCATGTCACGCCGTTTGATCCTGCACCGTTGTACGGCGACGTCCCGACCTACGTCTATCACGCCGCCATCCGCGATCCGCACAATGCTGCCGTCATTGTCGGCGGCATCGGCATCGTGTTCGATGCGGGACCGGAATTTGCGGCGATGCTGCGCGGCGCGCTCGACAGTGACACATCGATGAGTGCGCTGTTCACGGACCGGCAAGGCCGCATCATTGCCAGCACCGATGCGACACGCCCGGTTGGCAGCTTGCTCGAACTCGACCCGGCGCTGCGGCAGCTGCCGAATGGCGGCAGCAGCTCTCGCATCGTGATCCATGACGGCCATTACGCGGTGCTCGGCGTGACGGTGTCGCACGGTTATCGCGAGTTCAAGGTCTCGGATGGCTATTGCGAAGACGTGCTGGCAATTGTCTACGTGCAGCTAGGCGCGGTCAGCGCGCGCAACCATGCCGGCCACAGCGCCGCGCTACGCATCGACAGCGACCCGACCCGCACCGGCGGCCAGGAATTCGCCACCTTCTTTGTCGATGACGCGTTGCTGGCGCTGGCTGCCGGCAACGTGCTGGAAGCCTTGCCGGCCAGCGCGCTCAAACCGCTGTCGCTGGGCGGGCGCACCGACCGGGTCGGCGTGGTGGTCTTGCAGCGCGATGGCGAAACCGAGCGCTATGTCTGGGTCTTCGATCTGGGGTATCTGTTCAATGGCGTGCCTTCTACACAGGGCAGCGGCAACCAGGTCGTGATTGTCGAACTGGGTGGCCAGGTCATCGGCTTGCTGGTTGGTGAACTGCACGCGGTCGCGCAATTCGACATCGTGCAAATCACGACCGCACCGTTTGTCACGCAGCACAGTGGCCGGCTGGTGTGCAAGCTGATCAAGGCTAACGAAGGTCGCTTGCTGATTCAGGTGCTTGATATTGATTTTCTGTTTGGCTTGCTGTTGCCGGCGCAGCCAACGGTGGCTGCGCTCGCGGCGTAATACGTTGGCTGGCGCAAACCGGGGCGTGTAGGCGCTCAACCATCCGTTCGTCCTGAGCTTGTCGAAGG
>AEPR01000471.1 GCA_000195205.2 Oxalobacteraceae bacterium IMCC9480
CTGACGGGAATTAACGTCACCAGCCCGACCTGTTTTCAGGAAATCCGGCAGCAGACCGGATTCAATGTGGCGGGCATGTTTGTCGATGCGCTGGAAAAAGGCAGTCAGGCGTAATCGACCGGCAGGCGACCAATTTTCTGATGGGCTCTTGGAATAATTTATGGTTGGTATTCTTTTGTTGACGCATGCGCCGCTCGGGCAAGCTTTCATCGATGCGGCCTCACATGTTTTCCGGGCGCGGCCCGAGCAGCTCGAAGCGGTGGATGTCTGCGCCGACCAGGACCCGTGCGAAGTCAAGCGCCTGGCCAAGGTAGTCATCGAGCGTCTCGACGCCGGCGATGGCGTGCTCGTGATCACCGATGTGATGGGCGGTACGCCCTCCAATTGCACGCTGCCATTGCACGATCCGGGGCGCGTCGAAGTCATTGCCGGCATCAGCCTGCCGATGCTGTTGCGGGCCCTGACCTACCGTCACGACACGCTCGATGTGGTCGTCGAGATGGCGCTGGCGGGCGGGCAGAGCGGCGTGGTCCGGGTTGATAACCGGGTCCGGCTGTCGCCGAACTGACGTGGCCATCGACATGTCCTTGCGAACCCTTCTTATTTTTACTGACTCTCCCGACAAGACCTGACCATGATCCAGCAAGAGCTCGAAATCATTAACAAGTTGGGCCTGCATGCACGCGCCTCGGCCAAGCTGACCCAGCTGGCCGCAAAATTCCAGAGCGAGGTCTGGCTGACCCGCAACAAGCGGCGCGTCAATGCCAAGTCGATCATGGGCGTCATGATGCTGGCCGCCGGCAAAGGCACCAAGGTCTTGCTGGAAACCGACGGACCGGACGAACAAGCCTGTTTCACCGCATTGCAGGAGCTGATCGACAACAAGTTCGGCGAAGGCGAATAACCCTCACACGGAAGACGGACCCCGATGGCCTCTTTTACGCTCCACGGCATTTCAGTCTCGCGCGGCATCGCGATCGGGCGCGCGCACCTGCTCACGCCGGCGACGCTCGACGTCAAGCATTACCTGATCGAGCAAGACCAGATGGAGGCCGAAGTCGCCCGTCTGAAAGACGCCATCCGGACCGTGCATGGCGAACTGCAATCGATCTGGCGCGACCTGCCCAAGGACGCACCGGCCGAGCTGGCCGCCTTCATCGATGTGCACGTGCTGATCCTGTCGGATCCGATGCTTTCGGAAGTACCGCTCAACATTATCCGCAAGCGCTACTACAACGCCGAATGGGCGCTGGTGACGCAGATCGATGAATTGTCGGCGCAGTTCGATGAAGTCGAAGACCCGTACCTGCGCGAACGCAAGGCCGATATCCAGCAGGTCGGCGAACGCATCCTGAAAGTGCTGACCGGGACCGCCACGACGATCCCGACACCGTCCGGCAGCGAAGAAAAAATCTCCCACATGATTGTCGTCGCGCATGACATTTCGCCGGCCGACATGATGCAGTTCCGCGACCGTTCGTTTGCCGGATTCGTCACCGATGTCGGCGGCCAGAACTCGCACACCGCCATCGTCGCGCGCAGCCTCGACATCCCCGCCGCAGTCGGCATGTTCAATGCCTCGGCTCTGATCGACCAGGACGACTGGGTCATCATCGATGGCGATGCCGGCGTCGTCATTGTCGACCCGTCGCCGCAAGTGCTCGAGCAATACCGCGAACGCCAGGCACGCCTGATCCGCGAGCGCAAAAAACTCAGCAAGCTCAAGAAGACTCCGGCCATCACCATCGACGGCACCGAGATTCACCTGATGGCCAATATCGAGCTGCCCGACGATTGCGCTGCCGCGCTCGATGCCGGTGCCAACGGCGTCGGCCTGTTCCGCTCCGAATTCCTGTTCATGGGACGCACCGGCTACAACAACAAGCTGCCCACCGAAGACGAGCAATTCGAGTCCTACCGCAAGGCAGTGGTAGCGATGAAAGGCCGGCCGGTGACGATCCGCACGCTCGACATCGGTGCCGACAAGCCGCTCGACACCGCCGAGCAGACCGCGCTCAATCCGGCCCTGGGTTTGCGCGCGATCCGTTTCTGCCTGGCCGAGCCGCAAATGTTCCTGATCCAGTTGCGCGCCATCCTGCGCGCCTCGGCCTTCGGCAAGGTGCGCCTGCTGGTGCCGATGCTTTCGCATGCGTTCGAGATCGACCAGACGCTGGTCATGATCGAGCAAGCCAAGGCCCAGCTGCGCACGGCCAACAAAAAATTCGACGAAGCCATCGAAGTCGGCGCCATGATCGAAATCCCGGCTGCCGCGCTGACGCTGCCGCTATTCGTCAAGCGCCTCGATTTTCTGTCGATCGGCACCAACGACCTGATCCAGTACACGCTGGCGATTGACCGCGTCGACCATGAAGTCGCGCACCTGTACAACCCGCTGCATCCGGCCATCCTGTACCTGCTCTCGAACACGATTGCCATCGGTGCCAAGCACGGCGTGCCGGTCGCGGTCTGTGGCGAAATGGCCGGCGATACCCATCTGACCCGGCTGTTGCTTGGCATGGGACTGCGCGAGTTTTCGATGCATCCGTCGCAACTGCTGCCGGTCAAGCAGGAAGTGCTCAACAGCGACCTGCGCCTGCTGGTGCCGCAAACCAAAAAAATATTGCGCGCCATTGAACCGCGCGCCATTACCGAGGGCGTGGAGCGGTTGGCGGCACTGTAGTCATGACGGTGCCATGAGATCGTAGGGTGGGCACAGCCTTATCGTGCC
>AEPR01000470.1 GCA_000195205.2 Oxalobacteraceae bacterium IMCC9480
CCGCCGCGGCCAAAGTGATGGGCGCACCAGCGGCTGGTTTAATAAAAGGAGTAACTACGAGGGTACCAGCAGCGCCAACGTTAGTAACGTTATAGGTTGCTGTAATAACACCAGTCGCACCTACTGCCGAAATGTTGGTCAGGTATTTTGTTGGATTAACCGGATTTACCGACGCATTGGCTGCTGTAACATTTGCACCTAATTCAACAGCAGTAGTCGACTCGGCGATCAATGTCTTGAAGCCCTCTGCCATTACCATGCCTTCTGATACTTTCGAGCGGATTGTGTAGTCGGTATAAGCCGGCAACGCAATTGCCGCCAAAATACCAATAATCGCCACCACAATCATCAATTCAATCAGCGTGAAACCCGCTTGTGCTTTCTTAACCATTGTCATCGTTTTCATTTTGCGTATCCCCGTTGGAAGTAGACAGAGGTTTCTGCCATGAATACCTTATCGCAAGCGGCGTGCCAGCCGAAAACAGGGGTAAATACGGGCCAATTCCGGCATTTGACAGCGGCAGGTGACCAGAATCATCACTCCGGCCTGACAATTTACGTCAGGCAACAAAAAAGCGTCGCGTCCGCCTCGCCCATATTGCCTACCGTATGACGAATTCCACCTCGGTCCCCGACAAGTCCACGACATTCCCCGAGACAAGCGGATGCGCAGTCGCGCCGATTGACACGCCATCGACCAGCGGAAACCCCTCGCCTTCGACGTGGGTGATCGTGAATCCTTGCGGTCGGCGCGTGATCAGCGCGACCTGCACGCCGGGGCGGCCGATGGTGGTCAGGGACTTGGTGATGATCATTTCCTTGCCGGCACCGGGTCCGGTGCGGATGCGCAAGACCGCCTGGGGAGCGGGCCGGCTATTGAGCGACGTGGCGATTTCGGTTTCACCGCGCTGCGCGGCAATCGCAGAATCGACGTCAAATATCGTGCGTGGAAAACCCAGCTCGCTGCTGCTGGCAGGCGCAGTCACGCGGCGCACGGCAGGATTGAAATAACGGATCTCGTAATTGGCGACGCGGATGATGTCGTGGTTTTGCAGGTAATGCTTGCTGACCGGTTCGCCGTTGACGAGGATGCCGTTGGTGCTATTGAGGTCTTCGACGAACGAGTCCTGCCGGATCGTGACGATGGCTGCGTGCGAGGCGCTGACCGAGCGGGTGTCGAGCACGATGTCGTTTTGCGGCCGCCGGCCGATGGTGATGCGTTCCTGGTCTAGCGGCATTTCGTGCAACAGCTGGCCATCTCTGGACACGATGATCTTTGCCATGGTCGTTATTCCTCTCCGTCGGGCGGTGTGCGCCTGTTATTTGATCCAGCCAAGTAGTCGATTGATCAGGCCCTGCTTTTTTTCATCCGGCTCCTGAACTTGCACAAGAATAACGGAAATATTGTCCCTGCCGCCCTGTTCATTGGCGCTGCTCACCAGATTGTCGGCGGCGCGTTGCAGGTCTTCCGGCCAGGCTTGCAGGATGCCGGCGATGTGCTGCGCGGGCAGCATGTCGGACAAGCCATCCGAACAGAACAGGTACAGGTCGCCTGATAGCACCGGATAATCGTGCACTTCGACGTCGACGACATCATCGACACCCACCGCGCGCGTGATCAGGTTGCGGTTGGTGGCGCACCAGGCCTCGTCTTCGCTGACCAAGCCGGCGTCGATCTGTTCCTGCAGTTGCGAATGATCGTGCGTCAGTTGTTCGAGCTGTCCGTCGCGCTGCCGGTAGCAACGCGAATCGCCGACGTGGGCCAGCGTGATCGTTTGCCGATGAAAAAGTGCCATCACCAGCGTCGTACCCATGCCGGTGTAGAGCGGTTCCGACAAGGCGGCCGTGAGGATGGCGGTATTGGCTTCGTTGATGGCGTGGCTGAGCAAGGCCGGCATGTGATCGAGCGTCGTGCCGGACGGCTGGTCGGCGATGGCCTGCAACTCGGTTTCCATGACTTGTCGCGCCGTCGTGATGGCGATGCTGCTGGCGACTTCGCCGGCGTTGTAGCCGCCCATGCCGTCGGCCAGGATCACCAGACCAAAATCGGGACTGAGCGCGATGGCGTCTTCGTTGTGCGGTCGCAGCAGGCCGGTATCGGTCAGGGCGACGAATTCAAGTTGCAGCGGCATCGACATGGGTAGGCAGACAAAAAATCAGTGAGGCGCAGCCGGCGCGCTGGTGCGACGTACCAGCCACTTACCGGCGAGTACAACGCCGAACGCGCCCACTATACCGGGCACGCTGGGCGTCAAGCCGAACAGGTCGAACCGCAAGGCCTGCGGCGGCAGCGTGGCCTCGAACCATCCGGCCAGCGCGATATCGCTGGTGATCATTTCACCGGCCAGATATCCGAGCAAGGCGGCGCCCAGTGTGATGATGATCGGTAATAACTCCATCAGTTTCAGAACCAGTGTGCTGCCCCACACGACGATTGGTACGCTGACCAGGATGCCGAACGTCACCAGCATCAACTGGTGTTCGCCGGCCGACTGTTCGGCGGCGCTGGCGACCGCGATGACGTTGTCGATGCTCATCACGAGGTCGGCAATGATGATGGTCCGGATGGCGCTAAGGAGCCGGTCGCTGCCATGCAGGTCGGCGTGGCTATCGCCCTGGTCGGACAGCAGCTTGATGCCGATCCAGAGCAGCAGCAAGCCGCCCGCCAGTTTCAGGAACGGCACTTGCAACAGCGTGACGGCGAAGGCAATGAGCACGATGCGGATCAGGATGGCACCGGCGGTGCCCCACAGGATGCCTTTCATGCGCAGCTTGGCCGGCAGGTTGCGGCAGGCTAGTGCGATGACGATGGCATTGTCGCCGCCTAGCAGCAGGTCGATCAGGATGATCTGGCCGACCGCGACCCAGTTCAGGTGTAGCAAAAAATCCATGGTGTTCAGTAGCCTTTGGGCGAGCTGTACGGCTCGCCTTGAGAAAGTTAATTCGACGCTAGCGGGCTGCTTGACGCGTCGAGCTTGTTGGCATTATCCCAGCTTGGTGGTCGCGGGCTGTTCGACTGCACATCAATCGACACCCGTTCGTACTGGGTTTGTCGAAGGCGTGCCGAACAGTGCGCCTTCGACAGGCTCAGGATGAACGGTGGGTGGTGTGTTGGCGTTATCACCAACACCCGTTCACCCTAAGCGTATCGACGACACACCAACTGATACCCGTTCGTCCTGAGCTTGTCGAAGGC
>AEPR01000469.1 GCA_000195205.2 Oxalobacteraceae bacterium IMCC9480
TAGCCAGTCGAACTACCTCCCGGAGGAACACCACCATGAAAAAAATTGGCTATGCCCGGTTGATTGACTTGCTGGATCTGCAGGTCCGGCCATTGACGCAAACAGCGTCGACGTCGAGCGCCATCAACAAACGCCAGGACACTGCCGACACGATTCTTTTTCCTGACGGTGTGGTGGTAACGGACACGCCATTGTGTCAGGTTGAATTTTCGCTGCGTCATGAAGGCGTGAACCTGGAAGTGATCGATGCCGCATTCGAAAAAATGGCGCCATCGCTGCTCATTGCGCGCATCAGGGCAAATCCGAACAGTGAGTCGATACGTCGTGCCTGTTTTTTGTGGGAGTGGATGCACGGTACGACCCTCGATGCGGACTGCATTACCACCGGCCGCTATGTGGATCTGTTCCCGCCGGAGATCTATGCGGTCGCTGCCAATCCGATCAAGGCACCGGCATTTCGCGTCAATAACAACGCACTCGGCAATCCGGATTTCTGCCCGGTAGTGAAGCGATCAACGATCGTCCACGCCGACGCCGTGCTAGACCTGTTACGCCAACTGCCGGCCCTGATGTCCGGCGACGATAGTGCCGCGCTGTATGCGCGGGCCGTACGCTTTCTCTATCTGTCCGAAACACGCAGCAGTTTTTCGATCGAGCGCGAGATACCTGATGCGAACAGGGAGGAACGTTTCGTCGCATTGCTGTCACACGCCGGAGAGCAGGAGCGCGTCACCGAGGATTGGCTGGTGATGCTGCAAAATGCGGTCATCAAAGACAGCTATGGCAAAGAGCCGTCGTATCGGACGAAGCAGAACTGGCTCGAAGACAGCGCCGGAAGAATGACTTTTTTACCGCCTCCGCCAGACGATCTCGGCAAGCTCATGCGCGGCTGGACGACATTCGTCAACGACAAGCGCAGCGGCATTGACCTCTCGATCAAA
>AEPR01000468.1 GCA_000195205.2 Oxalobacteraceae bacterium IMCC9480
CCGACAAACCGGCTTTTTGCTTCCAGGGTCACCCTGAAGCATCACCCGGCCCGCATGACATTGCGCCCCTGTTTGATCGCTTCGTCGACCTGATGAAAAGCGCCCGGGCTACCGCAAGAATGGAAAAACAATAATGGCAAAGCGTACTGACATCAAAAGCATCCTGATCATCGGCGCTGGTCCGATCATCATCGGCCAGGCCTGTGAATTCGATTACTCCGGCGCGCAAGCCTGCAAGGCATTGCGCGAAGAAGGCTATCGCGTCATCCTGGTCAACAGTAATCCGGCCACGATCATGACCGACCCCGAGATGGCCGATGTGACCTACATCGAACCGATCACCTGGCAAGTCGTCGAGAGCATCATCGCCAAGGAGCGTCCTGACGCCATCCTGCCGACGATGGGTGGTCAGACTGCGCTCAATTGCGCGCTCGACCTGCATCACAACGGCGTGCTGACCAAGTACAACTGCGAACTGATCGGTGCGTCGCCGGAAGCCATCGACATGGCTGAAGACCGCTCCAAGTTCAAGGAAGCGATGACCCGCATCGGCCTCGGTTCGGCCCGTTCCGGCATTGCCCACACGCTTGATGAAGCATGGACCGTGCAAAAGACGCTGGGCTTCCCGATCGTCATCCGGCCTTCGTTCACGATGGGCGGCAGCGGTGGCGGCATCGCCTACAACTCCGAAGAATTCGAAACCATCTGCAAGCGCGGCCTCGAAGCCTCGCCGACTACCGAACTGCTGATTGAAGAATCGCTGCTCGGCTGGAAAGAGTTCGAGATGGAAGTCGTGCGCGACAAGATGGACAATTGCATCATCGTCTGCTCGATCGAAAACCTCGATCCGATGGGCGTGCATACCGGTGACTCGATCACGGTCGCACCAGCGCAAACGCTGACCGATAAGGAATACCAGATCATGCGTAACGCGTCACTCGCGGTGCTGCGTGAAATCGGTGTCGATACCGGTGGTTCGAACGTGCAGTTCTCGATCAATCCGGTCGATGGCCGCATGATCGTCATCGAAATGAATCCGCGCGTCTCGCGCTCGTCGGCACTGGCCTCGAAAGCAACCGGCTTCCCGATCGCCAAGATCGCCGCCAAGCTGGCGGTCGGTTTCACGCTGGACGAGCTGCGCAACGACATCACCGGCGGCGCGACCCCGGCCTCGTTCGAGCCGAGCATCGATTACGTCGTGACCAAGATCCCGCGCTTCACGTTCGAGAAATTCCCGACCGCCGACAATCACTTGACAACCCAGATGAAATCGGTCGGCGAAGTGATGGCCATCGGCCGCACTTTCCAGGAATCGTTCCAGAAAGCCTTGCGCGGACTTGAAGTCGGCGTCGATGGCATGAATGAAAAAACCACCGACCGCGAAACCATCGAAGAAGAACTCGGCGAGCCGGGTCCGGACCGGATCTGGTACGTCGGCGATGCGTTCGCCCAGGGTTTCACGATGGAAGAAGTGCATCAATTGACGCACATCGATCCGTGGTTCCTGATCCAGATTAAAGAGATCGTCGACCTCGAACTGTGGCTTGAAACGAAGTCGCTTGATGACCTCGACAAGGCCACGCTGTTCAAGCTCAAGCAAAAGGGTTTTGCCGATCGTCGCCTGGCTAAGCTGCTCAAGACGACCGACAAGGTCGTGCGAGAAAAGCGCCACGCGTTGAATATCCGCCCGGTCTACAAGCGCGTCGATACCTGCGCCGGCGAGTTCTCGACCGACACGGCCTACATGTATTCGACGTACGAAGAAGAGTGCGAATCGGCCCCGACCAACAAGAAAAAAATCATGGTGCTGGGCGGCGGTCCGAACCGTATCGGCCAGGGTATCGAATTCGATTATTGCTGCGTGCATGCGGCGCTGGCGATGCGCGAAGACGGCTATGAAACCATCATGGTCAACTGCAATCCCGAAACCGTCTCGACCGATTACGACACGTCCGACCGGCTGTATTTCGAGCCGCTGACGCTGGAAGACGTGCTCGAAATCGTCGACAAGGAAAAGCCATACGGCGTCATCGTCCAGTACGGCGGACAGACCCCGTTGAAGCTGGCACTGGACCTCGAAGCCAATGGCGTGCCTATCGTCGGCACTTCTCCGGACATGATCGACGCTGCCGAAGACCGCGAGCGTTTCTCGCAATTGCTGAAAGATCTGGGCTTGCGCCAGCCACCGAACCGGACTGCCCGTACCGAAGCCGATGCCTTGCTGCTGGCACAGGAAATCGGTTATCCGCTGGTCGTGCGCCCATCGTATGTGCTGGGTGGTCGCGCGATGGAAATCGTCCACGAGCAACGTGACCTCGAGCGCTACATGCGCGAAGCGGTCAAGGTCTCGCATGATTCGCCGGTGCTGCTGGATCGCTTCCTTAACGATGCGATCGAAGTCGATGTCGATTGCCTCTCCGATGGAACGCGTACCTTCATCGGTGGCGTGATGGAACATATCGAGCAGGCTGGCGTGCATTCGGGTGATTCGGCCTGTTCGCTGCCGCCGTATTCGCTGTCGCAACCGACGATCGATGAGATCAAGCGCCAGACTTCGCTGATGGCCAAGGGCCTCAATGTGGTTGGCCTGATGAATGTACAGTTCGCCATTCAGCAGCAAGTCATTGATGGCGTTTCGCAAGATGTCGTGTTCGTGCTTGAAGTCAATCCGCGCGCTTCGCGTACCGTACCGTTCGTCTCGAAAGCCACCGGTCTGCAACTGGCCAAGATTGCCGCGCGCTGCATGGTCGGACAGTCGCTTGATAGCCAGGGTATTTACGATGAAGTCGTGCCCGGCTATTTCAGCGTCAAGGAAGCCGTATTCCCGTTCGTCAAATTCCCTGGCGTCGATACCATCCTCGGCCCCGAAATGAAGTCGACCGGTGAAGTCATGGGTGTCGGCAAGACCTTTGGCGAAGCGTTCGTCAAGTCGCAGCTCGGTGCCGGTGTCAAGCTGCCCTCGTCGGGACAGGTTTTCCTGAGCGTCAAGGGTAGCGACAAGCCACGCGCCGTGAAGATCGCCGCCGCACTGGTCAACATCGGATTTTCGGTGGTGGCCACCAAGGGTACGGCAGCGGCAATCCGCGAAGCCGGTATCGTCGTGACGACCGTCAACAAGGTGGTCGAAGGTCGTCCGCACGTGGTCGACATGATTAAGAACAACGAGATTGCGCTGGTCATCAATACGGTTGAAGAGAAGCGCAATGCGATCACGGATTCGCGTGCTATCCGGACGTCGGCACTGGCAGCACGGGTGACGACTTACACGACGATCGCCGGTGCCGAAGCAGCCGTCGCCGGCATGGCACATCTGGATCAGTTGCATGTCTATGATTTACAGGGACTGCATAAGACCTTACACTGAGGCCGACGCACGATCGACCTGAACACTATTGCAGAGGTCACAGAAGGTGCCCGGATATTCCGGCTCCGTTTGTGGCCTCTGTAATTTTTAACTGCTTAATAAAGAGACTTATGAGTACCGTACCCATCACAAAATTTGGCGCGCAGCTTTTGAAAGAAGAATTGCATCGCCTGAAAACCAAAGAACGTCCTTCCATCATCAACGCGATTTCTGAAGCGCGTGCCCAGGGCGACTTGTCCGAAAATGCCGAGTACGACGCCGCGAAGGAACGACAGAGCTTCATCGAAGGCCGCATCTCTGACCTCGAAGGCAAGCTCGGCTCTTCGCAGATCATCGATCCGCTGACACTCGAAGCCGATGGCCGCATCGTATTCGGCTCAACGGTCTACCTCGAAGATCTTGAGACCGGCGACAAGGTCACTTACCAGATCGTCGGTACCGATGAAGCCGATCTCAAGCAATTGAAGGTCTCGGTGACTTCCCCGATCGCCCGCGCACTGATCGGCAAGGTTGCCGGTGACGTGGTGGGCGTGCAAGCGCCGGCCGGCGTGCGTGAATACGAAGTGCTGGAAGTGCGTTACATCTAACGATGGTTATCGCCACGCGCTTGCGCTTGCTGGTCATTGCCCTGTGGGTCGGTAGTCTGTGGACTATCGGCTATCTCGTTGCACCGACGCTGTTCATGACGCTGGCCGACCGGGTATTGGCGGGAACTATTGCGGGTACGTTGTTCCGCGTCGAAGCCTGGTTGTCGGTGGTGATGGCGTCGCTGGCGTTTGGATTGATTGCCTGGAGCGTTGCGGCATCACGTGCGCGCACGTGGATGTTCCGGCTGACGGGCATTATGCTGGCTTGTACCTTACTTGGATATTTTGGCTTGCAACCGATGATGGCGGCACTGCGTGAAGCGGCACCGGGTGGCGTGTTTTCAGCTGATGCGCGCATGCAATTTGGTATCCTGCATGGCGTGGCGAGCGGGCTGTATCTGATTCAGAGCGTGCTGGGAATTGTCCTGATCCTGAAGAATGATCAGGCAGGAATGAAAGCGTAATGCAGAGGACGGGAGCCGATGTTTCAGGTCATCCCGTCCACTGTGATGATTACTGGCCGAGAGATGATTTCTTGGCGCTGGTCTGACGCGGCTTGGCACGTTTGATCGAACCGCCTTGCGTGACGCGCTCATTGCCTTTGACCATGACCTTGGTCACTGATGGCCGTTTCGTTCCACTAGGACTCGGTTTGACAATGGTGACTTCACGCATGCCACGACCTTTTTTACTGTCACTGCGCAATTCTTTGACGGCATCTTTTTTAGCGCGATACACCACCAGGAGTTTCCCGATATGCTGTACGGGCGCGGCACCGAGTTTGTCGCAAATCGTCTCATACATGCCGATGCGCGCTTCGCGATCATCGCCAAAAACGCGGACCTTGATCAGACCATGCGCATCAAGGCCGTTGTCAATTTCCTTGAGTACCGGTTCAGTTAGTCCCGCCTCACCGATGATGACAATCGGGTTCAGCGCATGCGCTTCGGCACGAAGCGCACTACGCTCCGATGGTGTGAGTTTCAACATATAAAATCCCTTAAAAGCAGTATTCTACGCGAATGGCAAAGAACAAATTAAACAAAAACTGGCTGCATGATCACATCAATGATCCCTATGTCAAGCTGGCGCAAAAAGAAGGCTATCGGGCCCGTGCAGTCTACAAGCTCAAGGAGATCGATGAGGGCGACAAGCTGATCAAGGCTGGTCAGATTATTGTCGACCTCGGATCCACTCCCGGCAGCTGGTCACAGTACGTGCGCAACAAACTATCCGGCAAGGCGGGTGGCGGAATCGACGGTATTATCATCGGTCTCGACATGCTGCCGATGGACCCGATTGCTGATGTTCATTTCATTCTGGGTGACTTCCGCGATCACAAAGTCCTGCGTCAGCTTGAGGTCATCCTGGCGGGGCGCAAAGTCGATGTGGTGTTGTCGGACATGGCGCCCAATTTGTCCGGCATCGCGAGTGCCGATGCGGCACGGATGGAGCACATCATTGATCTGGCCATCGAATTCTCGCAAGCGCACCTGAAACCTTCGGGCGCCTTGCTCGTCAAATGTTTTAACGGATCGGGGTATAGTCAGATCGTTGAAAAATTCCGCAGTGAATTCAAAACTGTTTCACCCAAGAAGCCTAAAGCGAGCAAAGATAAATCTTCAGAGATATTTTTACTTGGTAAAGGCGTAAAAAATCCGGTTTCATTACAAAAGTTGCCATTGGACCCTTGATTTTGAAGGGCTTTATCCCAATGTCGTGCGTAGCGGGCACTCTTTATTACGGGTAAGATCGTATCTCAGGCATATGGCGCTACGCGCGTCCAAGGAGTTCTAGTGAATAATATGTTTTCCAAGGCCGCCATTTGGGTGGTCATCGCCATGGTACTTTTCATGGTGTTCAAACAGTTCGATAGCCGTACGGCATCGAGCGGTGCAACAGTTGTTCCTTACTCCGACTTTCTGGATGAGGTGAAATCCAAGCGCATCAAAGACGCTACCATTGAAGATCGCACACTCACCGCGACGACAACGGACGGCAAAAAAATCAGGACGTCGATTACTTATCTCGATCGCGGTTTGATCGGTGATCTGGTCAACAACGGCGTCAAGTTCGACGTCAAGCAACCTGAAGAGCAGTCATTCCTTTCGCAGATCTTCATCTCGTGGTTCCCGATGTTGCTGCTGATCGGTGTCTGGGTATTCTTCATGCGGCAGATGCAGGGCGGCGGCAAAGGCGGCGCATTCTCTTTCGGTAAATCGAAAGCGCGCATGCTGGACGAAACCACCAATGCCGTGACGTTTGCTGATGTTGCCGGTTGCGACGAGGCCAAAGAGGAAGTTCAGGAGTTGGTCGACTTCCTGCGCGATCCGACCAAGTTCCAGAAACTCGGTGGCCGGATTCCCCGCGGTGTCCTGATGGTCGGTCCGCCGGGCACGGGTAAGACCTTGCTGGCAAGGGCGATCGCCGGTGAAGCCAAGGTACCGTTCTTCACCATTTCGGGTTCCGACTTTGTTGAAATGTTTGTCGGTGTCGGTGCATCCCGTGTTCGCGACATGTTCGAAAACGCGAAAAAGCAATCTCCTTGCATTATCTTTATTGATGAAATCGATGCAGTCGGCCGCCATCGCGGTGCGGGCATGGGCGGTGGCAATGACGAACGCGAACAGACGCTCAACCAGTTACTCGTCGAGATGGATGGCTTCGAAGCGAACGCCGGTGTGATCGTGATCGCAGCGACCAACCGTGCTGACGTACTTGACAAGGCGCTGTTGCGGCCAGGTCGTTTCGACCGCCAGGTTGTCGTCGGCTTGCCGGACATCCGTGGTCGCGAACAGATCTTGTACGTTCACATGCGCAAGGTTCCGATTGGAACCGATGTCAAAGCTGACATCCTTGCCCGTGGTACTCCTGGTTTCTCAGGCGCTGACCTGGCCAATCTGGTCAACGAAGCAGCCTTGTTTGCGGCACGTCGCAACAAGCGACTGGTTGAAATGCAGGACTTCGAAGACGCCAAGGACAAAATTGTCATGGGGCCGGAGCGCAAGTCGGCAGTCATGCGCGAAGAAGAACGCCGCAATACCGCGTTCCACGAATCGGGACATGCCGTGGTCGCGAAGTTGCTGCCCAAGGCTGATCCGGTTCACAAGGTCACCATCATGCCGCGTGGATTTGCACTCGGCTTGACATGGCAGTTACCGGAACACGATCGCGTCAACTTGTACAAAGACAAGATGCTCGAAGAAATCGCGATCCTGTTTGGCGGCCGTATTGCCGAAGAAATTTTCATGCATCAGATGTCGACAGGTGCGTCGAATGACTTTGAGCGGGCCACCAAACTGGCGCGCGCAATGGTGACGCGTTACGGCATGTCCGAAAGTCTGGGCACGATGGTCTACGAAGATACTGAGCAGGATGCTTACTTCGGACGGATGTCGGCCAAGACCGTGTCGGAAGCCACGCAGCAAAAAGTCGATCTTGAAATTCGCAGCATTCTCGATGGCCAGTACGCCTTGTCGCGTCGCTTGCTGGAAGAGAACCGCGAAAAAGTCGAACTGATGGCCAAGACATTGCTTGAGTGGGAAACCATTGATGCAGACCAGATCAATGACATCATGGAAGGTCGTGAGCCACGCCTGCCAAAAGCCGGTGTGCCACCGAGACGTCAGACTTCTGACGGCCCGAACGGACCTGGTGGTGTGACACCGACGGCCACTGCACCAGCCTGATTGGTTCGCTGTTAGTCAACAAGGGTGAGGAGCAATCCTCACCCTTTTATTTTGTCTGGAATGATGAATACATCGATGCTGCACTGCGGACGCTATCGCTTCCCGCTGAGGGAAGGGGCGATGCCGCTGATCATGGGCGTCCTGAATGTGACGCCCGACTCGTTTTCTGATGGCGGTCAATTTCAGTCGCTAGACGCCGTTGTGTCACGTGCCGAGCAAATGATCGACGAGGGCGTCGACATCATCGATATCGGCGGGGAGTCAAGTCGCCCGGGCGCGACACCGCTGCCAATTGATGAAGAACTGCGACGCATTTTGCCGATCGTCTTTGCCTTGCGCGATTGCGGCAAGCCTTTGTCGATCGATACTTACAAGCCGGCGGTAATGGTTGAGGTGCTCGCGGCAGGTGCGGACATGATCAATGACATTAGCGGTTTTCGGGATATGGCAGGGTTGACTGCAGTCAAGGAAAGCGATTGCGGACTTTGTATCATGCACATGGCGAGCGACCCTCAACACATGCAGCGGGATCCGGTCTATCAGGATGTCGTGCAGCAGGTCAGTGATTTTTTGAGCGAGCGCGTCCGGCAAATGGAAGCTTGCGGCATTGCGCGCGAGCGCTTGAGTATCGATCCCGGTTTTGGTTTTGGTAAAACACTGGAGCATAATCTGGCGCTGCTGAAACATATTCGCCAGCTTGCGACTAGCCTGGGTCTGCCCTTGCTCGCAGGGATGTCCCGTAAATCGATGATAGGCAATCTGACCGGCCGGCCAGTCGAACAGCGGCTGGCTGGAAGCCTTGCCGCCGCCATCGTTGCAACGGTCAACGGTGCAGCGATTTTACGGGTGCACGATGTGGCTGAAACGATCGATGCCCTGAAAGTATGGCGGGCAGCGACACAATAAAACTGAACAATTGGGATAACGATGGCACGTAAATATTTTGGTACTGACGGAGTGCGCGGCAAGGTTGGCATCGCACCGATTACTCCTGATTTTGTGATGCGACTTGGTTATGCCGCCGGCAAGGTGCTGACCGCATCCGATAGCGGCAAGCCGACGGTGTTAATTGGTAAGGACACACGGATTTCCGGCTACATGCTGGAGGCAGCACTCGAAGCCGGATTTGCCGCAGCCGGTGTCGACGTGATGCTGGCCGGACCGATGCCGACGCCTGCGGTGGCATACCTGACACGCGCCTTGCGTCTATCGGCGGGTGTCGTGATCTCGGCATCGCACAATCCTTACGATGACAACGGCATCAAGTTTTTTTCATCACAGGGCAACAAGCTGCCTGACTCGGTCGAGGAAGCCATCGAAGCGCAACTGGAACAGCCGCTCGGCTGCGTGTCATCCGACAAGCTCGGCAAGGCGCAACGTCTCGATGATGCCCAGGGTCGATACATCGAATTCTGCAAAAGCACGTTTCCGAATGCACTTGATCTGCGCGGCATGCGCATCGTCGTCGATTGCGCTCACGGTGCGGCTTATCATATTGCGCCGCATGTCCTGCATGAGCTCGGAGCAGAAGTCATCGCGATCGGCAATCAGCCCAACGGTATCAACATCAACGATCAGGTAGGCGCAACTGCGCCCGATGCCTTGTCGCGCGCAGTGCGTGCCAATCGCGCGGACCTCGGGATTGCACTGGATGGTGACGCCGATCGCCTGGTCATGGTCGATGGCAGCGGACGGATTTATAACGGCGACGAGCTGCTTTACATCATGG
Organism: Oxalobacteraceae bacterium IMCC9480; assembly: GCA_000195205.2. Taxonomy (GTDB): domain Bacteria; phylum Pseudomonadota; class Gammaproteobacteria; order Burkholderiales; family Burkholderiaceae_D; genus Actimicrobium. Next base: position 9,370 of record AEPR01000468.1, read on the forward strand.
CCAAAGACCGGATGCTGACGCAAGTCGTGCCCGGCGTAGTCGGTACCTTGATGACCAACATGGCGCTCGAAGTCGCATTCCGGGAGCTCGGCGTCGAATTTGCCCGCGCCAAGGTGGGCGATCGCTATGTACTTGAAGTCTTGCAGGAACGCGGCTGGACATTGGGTGGCGAAGGCTCAGGACATTTGCTGTTTCTTGACAAGCACACGACGGGCGATGGCATCGTCTCCGCATTGCAAGTGCTGTCGGCGCTCAAGCGCAGCAACAAGACGCTGGCCCAGTGCACCGAAGATATTGTCATGTACCCGCAGGCGCTCATCAACGTCCGTGTCGCGGCGGGATTCAACTGGCTCAACAATGCCGCGATGGTCGCCGAAAAAGAGGCTGTCGAGCTCGAACTCGGGGACGCCGGTCGTGTGCTGATCCGCGCATCGGGTACCGAGCCACTGATTCGCGTCATGGTGGAAGCAAAGACCGCTGTCGTGGCGGATGCGATGGCGCGGCGGATTGCCGACAAAGTGATGCCGGCCTGACCGGCTCGCGGTAAGTTGCCGCCGATGATCCTCGCCATCAGCGCGGGTCTTTTTCGCTGCGCTTGATTCTCTCCAGGATTGTCGACGACGATCCTGGACTACACTGACCTCCTTTCGGCGAAGACCGTGCAATGCAGGCAAGAATGGAAAATTCCCGTTATCAAATCCTGCTCGTCGAAGACGAACCCGGTATTGCCGAGCTACTGCAGTTCACGCTCGCGGATGCCGGTTTTTCTTCGCACAATGCGATGACCGTCCAGGAGGCGCGCCTGGCGATCGCTGAACAATTGCCGGAGATCGTATTGCTGGACTGGATGCTGCCGGATGGTTCCGGCCTGACCTTGCTCAGAGAGTGGCGCAGTACGGCGGCAACAGCGGTATTGCCGGTAATTATGCTCACTGCAAATGGCATGGACGAAGACAAGGTGCGCGGCCTCAATGCCGGTGCTGATGACTACATCACCAAGCCGTTTTCTCCGCGCGAGCTGGTGGCCCGTATTCACTCGCTGTTACGTCGCAATCGCGCCGATGCCTCAAGACCCGGAAATATCTACGGCACGATCGTGATCGATACCGAGCGGCACCTGGTCACGGTTGCCGATGTGCCTGTCAAGCTTGATCAATCTGAATTTCGTTTACTCAAATTTCTTGTCGCCCATCCGGCGCGGGTATTTTCACGTTCCCAGTTGCTCGACAAGGTTTGGGGCGATGAGGCGTTTCTCGAAGAACGTACCGTCGACGTGCACATCATGCGCCTGCGAAAATCGCTCGGTGTCGCGGCCGGTTACATCAAGACGGTGCGCAGCATCGGCTACCTGATGGACGCCAAACCGGATTGAATTGTTTTGGCAGGGACGGGCGATAACGCTGCATGCAAATTTAAGCCCTCCAGCCATTGACCAAAAGAGGCTCGCCCGCTATGATTCTGTCTATCGGAGTGTAGCGCAGCCCGGTAGCGCACCTGGTTTGGGACCAGGGGGTCCAAGGTTCGAATCCTTGTACTCCGACCAGAAATATAAAGCGGGTTGTTTAACGACAACCCGCTTTTTTTCGTTTACGTTAAGCTCAATCCCGCAAGCAAGTTGTAGTCAATTCAGCG